>JABAYZ010000118.1 GCA_018608735.1 Flavobacteriaceae bacterium
CCTCACAAATGCATATTATCAGTTCCAAGCCATTAAGTTTATCGATCCTCAGAACTTTGGTGTTTGAAGACTTGGATATTATACTTTCAGATGAAGCCGTTAAAAAAATTCATGAGTGTCGAAATTATTTAGATGAAAAAATTGCGTCAACTTCTGATCCAATTTATGGGATTAATACAGGGTTTGGAGCCTTACATGATGTGCGAATTCACTCTGAAAATCTCACTAAATTACAAGAAAATTTAGTACGTTCACACGCTTGTGGTACAGGAGACTTAGTGCCTAAACCCATCATAAAGCTGATGCTTTTGTTAAAAATAAAGTCCTTGAGTTATGGACACAGTGGCATTCAGTTAGAAACCGTGAATCGTCTGGTTTCATTCTATAATAATGATATTTTACCCGTTATATATACCCAAGGATCGTTGGGTGCTTCAGGAGATCTTGCACCCTTAGCGCATTTGGCATTGCCGCTTATTGGAGAAGGTATGGTTTGGTATAAGGACGTTCAAACGCCTGCTTCTGATGTGTTAAATGCTTTTGGTTGGTCGCCCATAACACTTCAGTCCAAAGAAGGTTTGGCATTACTAAATGGTACGCAATTTATGACCGCCTACGGCGTCTATTCGTTATTAAAGTCGTTCAAGTTATCCTATATGGCAGATCTTATTGGTGCCATGTCATTAGACGCTTACGATGGTCGAATTGAACCATTTGATCCTCTGGTACATTTGGTGCGTCCCCATAATGGACAGATCAAAACTGCAGAACGTATTCGAAATTTTTTGGAAGCAAGCGAATTAATGAAGCAACCCAAAAAACACGTCCAGGACCCGTACTCATTTCGATGTATGCCACAAGTACACGGTGCCACAAAAGATACGCTGATGTTTGTGAAAAATACGTTTATTACCGAAATAAATGCAGTGACTGACAATCCAAACATATTTACAAAAGACGATAAAATTATTTCAGGTGGAAATTTTCATGGACAACCCTTAGCATTTGGATTTGATTTTTTAAAAATTGCCATGGCTGAATTGGGTAATATTTCAGAACGAAGAACTTACCAGTTGGTTTCTGGTTTGCGAGAATTGCCTTCTTTTTTGGTTGAAAAGTCAGGTTTAAATTCGGGGTTCATGATTCCACAATATACAGCGGCGAGTATTGTAAGTGCTAATAAGCAATTAGCGTCTCCTGCAAGTGTTGATTCAATTGTGTCTTCAAATGGTCAAGAAGATCATGTAAGTATGGGAGCCAATGCGGCTACTCAGGCCTATCAAATTTTAGAAAATGTAGAACGAATTTTAGCGATTGAATTACTAAATGCTTCTCAGGCATTGTTTTTTAGAGATCAAAAAACTTCGCCATTTTTAACGGCTATTTTATCTAGTTTTAGATCTCATGTTCCAAAATTAACACAAGATAGAATACTTCATATTGATATCGAAAATGCCATCAAGTTTATCCAAACACTTGAACTGGAAAATGATGTATTATTTGATTAAAATCCTAAAAAAAAAAGCCTCAATATGTTGAGGCTTTTTTTTTAGGATTCTTTTGTCTCTTTAGGCGATGTTATTTTAATGTTTAATTTCGTATCATCCTTCCCAATATCAAGATTGATGGTGTCTCCCTCGTGAGCATTAGATTGAATAATTTCTTCTGCGAGTGCATCTTCTACATATTTTTGAATGGCACGTTTTAATGGCCGAGCTCCGTATTGCTTATCAAATCCTTTTTCTGCAATAAAACTTTTTGCTTTTTTGCTTATCTTTAAGGTGTATCCTAGCTCTGAAATACGTTTCAACAGTTTTTCAAGTTCAATATCAATAATTTTATCAATATCTTCTTTTTCTAAGTTGTTAAACACTACGACGTCATCAATTCTATTCAAAAATTCTGGTGCAAATGCTTTTTTAAGTGCATTTTCAATTACAGAACGTGCATTGGAGCTTTCTTGAGATTTTTGAGCAGAAGTTCCAAATCCAACCCCTGAACCAAAATCTTTTAGTTTTCGAGCACCAATATTAGAAGTCATAATAATGATCGTGTTGCTAAAATCAATTTTTCGACCTAAACTATCCGTTAAAAATCCATCATCAAGAACTTGAAGCAGCATGTTAAATACATCTGGATGTGCTTTTTCTATTTCATCCAAAAGCACTACAGCATATGGCTTACGTCGAATTTTTTCTGTGAGTTGTCCACCTTCTTCATAACCTACATAACCTGGAGGTGCTCCGACCAATCTTGAGATCGCAAATTTCTCCATGTATTCACTCATGTCAATTCGTACTAAAGCATCGTCACTATCAAATAATTCTCTGGCCAATACTTTTGCAAGCTGAGTTTTCCCAACTCCTGTTTGCCCCAAAAATATAAATGACCCAATGGGTTTATTCGGGTCTTTAAGTCCAGCACGATTCCTCTGAATGGCTTTTACAACCTTTGAAACGGCCTCATCTTGACCAATTACTTTTCCATTAATAAGTTCTGGAAGTTTTGATAATTTACTGCTTTCTTTTTGAGCAATACGGTTTACAGGAATACTAGTCATCATGGAAACGACTTCCGCTACATTTTCTTCGCTAACCATAATTCGGTTTAACTTAGATTCTGTTTCCCATTTTTCTTGTGCTTCAGCTAGACTTTTTTCGATGCGTTTTTCGTCATCTCTAAGTTTTGCAGCCTCTTCATATTTTTGTTTTTTAACGACCGAGTTTTTTGTTTCTTTAACTTGTTCAAGTTGAGCTTCTAATTCCACAATTTGATCTGGAACATCAATATTTGTAATGTGAACTCTAGAGCCTGCTTCATCCAGTGCATCTATAGCTTTGTCAGGTAAAAACCGATCTGACATATAGCGATTGGTCAGTTTGACACAGGCTTCAATAGCAGCATCCGTATATTCTACATTATGATGATCTTCGTATTTGTTTTTAATGTTATTTAATATTTCAATCGTTTCACTAACGGATGTTGGTTCTATGATTACTTTTTGAAAACGACGTTCCAAAGCGCCATCTTTTTCAATATGTTGTCGGTACTCATCGAGTGTTGTTGCTCCTACACATTGTAGTTCGCCTCTGGCTAAAGCCGGTTTAAACATGTTGGAAGCATCCAAACTTCCTGTGGCACCACCAGCGCCTACAATGGTGTGGATTTCATCAATAAATAAAATAATATCATCATTTTTTTCCAACTCATTCATCACCGCTTTCATACGTTCTTCGAACTGTCCACGGTATTTCGTACCGGCTACAATGCTGGCCAAATCTAGAGTTACTACCCGTTTATTGAATAATATTCGAGAGACTTTTCGTTTTATGATTCGAATGGCTAGGCCTTCTGCAATGGCCGATTTGCCCACTCCAGGTTCGCCAATAAGCAAAGGATTATTTTTCTTACGACGACTTAAAATCTGAGACACACGCTGAATTTCTTTTTCACGTCCCACAACAGGATCAAGTTTTCCTTGTTCGGCCATGGCAGTTAGATCTCTTCCAAAATTATCCAGCACAGGAGTCTTAGATTTTTTTGTTCCCTTTTGATTACCACCTTGACTAAAAGAGCTGTCTTTGTTGTCTTCTCTTGGTATCTCTTCACTGGAGAAAGATTCTGCTTTTGGGCTGTCCGTGTATTCGTCGTCGTTTGTAATCATATATTTAAATTGTTCTTTGACACTTTCGTAATCTACCTTTAGTTTATTTAGAAGCTTTGTTGTAGGATCGTTTTCATTTCTCAAAACACATAAAAGTAAATGTACTGTATTTATTGATTTACTTTGAAAGAGTTTGGCTTCCAAAAACGTCGTTTTTAAGGCCCGTTCAGCTTGTCGCGTTAAATGAAGATTCTTTTTATCATTAGAAGCAATCAAAATATTGGGATTAGACGGGCTCAGTATTTCTACTTTCCGACGCAAATGACTAAGATCAACATCCAAGGCATTCAAAATGTCGATAGCCTTACCATTACCGTCTCTCAAAAGTCCAAGCATTAGGTGTTCTGTGCCAATAAAATCATGACCTAGACGTAATGCTTCTTCTTTACTGAAAGAAATAACGTCCTTTACTCTGGGGGAAAAATTATCATCCATAAATATTCTTTGGTTAAAATTACAAATTCAAGAGCATTAAATCAAAAACTATACCCTATTTATTTTTCGATTCTACAAATGATAGTAAAAACAAATTAAAATCAAAATTTTAACCCTTCTATTTATTAACCATTTTGCCCCTTAAAATTGTTGATAAATTTGATTAAAAAAAGTCATTAAAATCCACTTCGTAGTAATTTGAAAAGTACTATATTAGCTAGGTTATTAAATAAACAAAATATAGTGTAGTATGGCAGAAGGTGAAAAGTTAATTTCCATCAATATTGAAGATGAAATGAAGTCAGCTTACATCGATTATTCGATGTCAGTTATTGTATCTCGAGCACTTCCAGATGTTAGGGATGGTTTGAAACCTGTTCATCGCAGGGTATTATTCGGAATGCATGAACTTGGTGTGAGGTCAAATACTGCACACAAAAAATCCGCAAGAATTGTTGGTGAAGTCTTAGGGAAGTATCACCCCCACGGAGATACCTCTGTCTATGATGCTATGGTGCGTATGGCTCAAGAATGGAGCTTGCGGTATATGTTGGTAGATGGCCAAGGGAATTTTGGTTCAATTGATGGTGATAGTCCTGCAGCAATGCGTTATACAGAAGCCAGAATGCGCAAAATATCGGAAGATATGTTGGCGGATATTGATAAGGAAACCGTAGATCACAAACTAAATTTTGATGATACATTAAAAGAACCTACCGTACTTCCAACACGAATCCCCGGACTTTTGGTTAATGGTGCCTCAGGAATTGCCGTAGGTATGGCAACCAATATGCCACCACACAACCTTTCGGAAGTTGTTGATGGAATTACAGCTTATATTGATAATAAAGATATTGAAATTGATGAATTAATAACTCACGTAAAAGCACCCGATTTTCCTACAGGAGGAATTATATATGGGTATGACGGTGTAAGAGAAGCCTTTAAAACAGGTCGTGGCCGTGTCGTTATGCGTGGTAAAGCTATTATTGAAGAAGTTAATGGACGTGAATGTATTATTGTAACCGAAATTCCATATCAAGTCAATAAGGCAGACATGATTAAGAAAACTGCGGATTTGGTTAACGATAAAAAAATGGATGGAATTTCTACCATTCGTGATGAATCGGATAGAAACGGGATGCGAGTTGTTTATGTTCTAAAAAGAGATGCTATTCCTAATATTGTTTTAAATAAACTCTATAAGTATACTGCACTACAGTCTTCATTTAGTGTTAATAATATTGCCTTAGTAAATGGACGTCCAGAAATGTTGAATCTAAAAGATATGATTCATCATTTTGTAGAACATCGTCATGAAGTCGTTGTTCGTCGTACAACATACGAACTTAGAAAAGCTGAAGAACGTGCTCATATTTTAGAAGGATTGATTATTGCTTCTGATAATATTGACGAAGTAATTGCTATTATTAGAGGGTGTTCAAATGCTGATCAAGCCCGCGAAAAATTAATTGAACGTTTCAAACTTAGTGAGATTCAATCCAAAGCGATTGTTGAGATGCGATTAAGACAATTAACAGGTTTAGAACAAGATAAATTACGTGGGCAGTATGACGAGATCAAAAAGACTATTAA
>JABAYZ010000126.1 GCA_018608735.1 Flavobacteriaceae bacterium
GTATAAGAGACAGTTATTATGATATATCTATTGTCTACAAATTTATCTTAAAGTTTGTATAAAATAAAGCCCTTTAGCTATTATTTAAATAAATCTTGTGTAAATTGTTTTTTTGGCCCTTACTACTTTTGTTATGTTGTTTAATAAATATCTTAGTATTTTACTTTTTATGAGTTTCACTATGAGTGTGTTTGCTCAAGGGAATTTTGAACTTCAAAATGGTAAAAGCAGTAAGATACATTTTAAATTGGTAAATAATCTGATCGTTATTCCTGTGACTATTAATGGCGTTTCCTTATCTTTTTTGTTAGACACAGGCGTTTCAAGACCGATTATTTTTAATTTCTATAATCTAAAAGACAAGCTGTCTATCCATAAAACAGAATTGATTCATATTCAAGGCTTGGGGAATGACGAGCCTATAGAGGCCCTAAAATCTACAAAAAATACAATTATAATTGGTGAAGCTGTCAATTTAAATCAGAATCTATTTGCAATTATTGATGCCGCTATCAATTTTACACCTAGTTTAGGAATTCCAGTTCATGGGATTATAGGCTATGATATTTTTAAAGATTTTGTGGTTGAGGTCAATTACAGTCGAAATTTTATCAAGTTGTACAACCCTCAGTTTTATGCTCCAAAATTCTCAAAGAAATGGTGTAAATCAAATCTGATGTTTTACAAGAAGAAACCCATAATAAAAGCGCTAGTGACTACCAATAAGAAAGAGGTTCCAGTTAATCTTTTAATTGATACGGGAGGTAGCGATGGGTTATGGCTTTTTGAAGATTCTACGAATTCATTGTCATTACCAGAAAACACTTATGACGATTTTTTAGGGAAAGGTCTCAGTGGTACTATTTTCGGAAAACGCGCGGTGCTCGAGTCGTTTCGACTAAAAGACTATGAATTAAAAAAGGTCAATGTTGCTTTTCCAGATTCTTCATCTATCCAAAAAACCAGCTTACATTCGTTAAGAAATGGAAGTTTGTTAGGAAATGTATTACACCGTTTTAATTGGGTGTTTAATTATAATTCAAAATGGGTTGCTTTCAAAAAAAATAAAAATTTCAAAAAACCTTTTAAATACAATAAGAGCGGTATAGTCATGCAGTATGCTGGAGTTCGACTGGTTAAAAAACGAACAAAAATACCAAGTGGTATTTTAGAAGATACTTCAAGTTTGAACGACGCTCAGAATTCAAACACGATTAACTTTTCCTATACCTATAAATTTGAGGTTGTGCCTGCTTTAGTGATTTCAGAACTAAGGCCAGGGTCTCCAGCCTTTAATGCCGGTCTTGAAATAGGGGATGTGGTTGTTTCAATCAATAATCAAAACCTTGGTTCATTGACACTCCAAAAATCGATTGATCAATTCTATGGCAAAGATGGAAAGCTCATTGAAATGACTATTGAACGTGCAGGTGTTTTTAGGAATTATCAGTTTAGACTCCGCGATTTATTACAAAAAAAAAGCACCGATTAAGGTGCTTTAGTATACTGTGATGTATTAAAGCTTATTGCTCCAAAACACTTTTCTCTTTATCCACAATAACACTAGACTTACTAGAATCAATGACAGTACCTTTAATTTTTAGAGCAACTGTAGGTCTATCCGCATTTGAAGTCACAGTGATTGTTTTTCGGATTGGGTTGACGCGATTTGTGTCATATTTCACTTCAATTTCACCATTTTCACCAGGTAAGATAGGTGCTGTTGGTTTTTTTGGTACCGTACAGCCGCAGCTTGATTTTACAGCCGAGACGATCAAAGGCGCATCGCCTGTGTTTTTGAATCTAAATACACGAACGCCATCTGATCCTTTTTCAACGGTCCCATAATCAATGGTTTCAGATTCAAATTCTATTTTGGCAACGTTATCTTGTGCGTAGATTCCCAAACTAAAGAGGGAAATGAATACTACTGTAAAAATCTTTTTCATGATATAATTGTTAGTCAATGTAAATTTAGTCACTTTTTTATCAAACTGCAAAAATGTACTCATATAAATTCAAATATTAATTTTAAAGAAAATAAAATATAAGTACTTTTGTAAACTAACTTCAAAAATTATTCCAAAGTATGTCTATTCCCTCTAAATATGATGCGTCAGCTGTTGAAAACAAGTGGTATGACTACTGGATGACCAATAATTATTTCCATTCTACACCAGATTCTAGAGAACCATATACTATTGTTATACCTCCTCCCAACGTTACTGGGATTTTACATATGGGGCATATGCTTAACAATACCATTCAGGATGTACTGGTTCGTCGTGCACGTCTACAGGGTAAAAATGCGTGTTGGGTGCCTGGAACAGACCATGCCTCAATTGCTACCGAAGCAAAAGTTGTGGCGAAGTTGAAAGAAAAAGGAATTAATAAAAACGACCTTTCTAGAGCTGAGTTTATGGCACATGCTTGGGAATGGACTGAAGAGTATGGCGGTGTCATTCTTGATCAATTAAAAAAATTGGGGTGCTCCTGTGATTGGGATCGTACTAAGTTTACGATGGATGATGATATGAGTGAATCCGTCATTAAAGTATTTATTGATTTATTTAATAAAGGACTGATTTATAGAGGGTTCAGGATGGTAAATTGGGACCCTCAGGCCCAAACAACCTTGTCTGACGAAGAAGTGATTTATGAAGAACGCCAAGGCAATTTGTATTATTTAAAGTATAAAATTCAAGATAGTGATGATGTTATTACAATTGCAACAACACGTCCTGAAACGATTTTGGGTGATGCCGCTATTTGTATTAACCCCAAGGATGAACGGTATTCACATCTAAAAGGAAAAAAAGCCATCGTCCCTTTGTGTGGTCGTGTCATTCCTATTATTGAAGATGAATATGTAGACATAGAATTTGGAACAGGCTGTTTAAAAGTAACGCCTGCACATGATATTAATGATAAGGCTCTCGGCGAAAAACATCAATTGGAAGTTATTGATATTTTTAATGCCGATGCTACACTCAATAGTTTTGGACTTCATTATCAAGGTAAAGATCGATTTGTAGTTCGTAAAGAAATTGTCAATGAGTTAGAATCAAAAGGATTTCTCGATAAAACTGAATCTTACCTCCATAAAGTTGGTACTTCAGAGCGTACAAAAGAAGTGATCGAACCACGTCTATCTGATCAGTGGTTTTTAAAAATGGAAACGCTGGCTAAACCTGCAATCAAAGCCGTTTTAGAAGATCGAACTATTAATTTGTTTCCAAAGAAATTTGAAAACACCTACCGTCACTGGATGGAAAACATTCGTGATTGGAATATTTCTAGACAATTATTCTGGGGACAACAAATACCAGCGTATTTTTATGGTGATGGTAAAGATGATTTTGTAGTTGCTGAATCCATTGAAGCTGCTCTAGAACTCGCTAAAGATAAATCGGGCAATAGAGCTTTGAACCTTGAAAATTTATCTCAGGATAAAGATGTTTTAGATACGTGGTTTTCTTCTTGGTTATGGCCAATGTCTGTCTTTGATGGAATTCGAAATCCAGAAAATGAAGACATTAAGTATTATTACCCAACTAATGATTTGGTCACTGGGCCAGATATTTTATTTTTCTGGGTTGCACGTATGATTGTAGCTGGACAGGAATACAAAGATCAAAAGCCGTTTAATAATGTATACTTTACAGGACTTGTCCGTGACAAACAACGTCGAAAGATGAGTAAATCGTTAGGGAATTCTCCTGACGCCTTAAAGCTTATAGAGGATTTTGGTGCCGATGGTGTCCGAGTAGGTTTACTATTGAGCTCAGCAGCTGGAAATGATCTTATGTTTGATGAAGCACTCTGTCAACAAGGAAAAGCATTTGGGAATAAAATATGGAACGCATTTAGACTTATTGATGGCTGGGAAGTTGCAGATATTGCACAACCTAAATATGCTCAAATAGCTACCGAATGGTATCATGCGAAGTTTCAAAAATCACTAGTAGAAATTGAGGATCATTTTAGCAAATACCGCTTAAGTGATGCTTTGATGACGACCTATAAATTAATTTGGGATGACTTCTGTTCATGGTTATTAGAAATGGTGAAACCAGCTTATGGCGCACCAATTGATAAAAAAACCTATGATGCTGTTGTAGCGATATTAGAATCAAATCTAAAAATATTACATCCATTTATGCCATTTCTCACTGAAGAAATCTGGCAGTATTTGAAGAAACGAACTCCTGAACAAGCTCTAATTGTAGCGTCTTGGCCAGAACAGGAATCTTATGATCAAACACTTTTAGACGGCTTTGAATTTGCGTCAGATGTAGTCTCAGGTATCCGAACAATTCGAAAAGAAAAAAATATAGCCTTTAAAAACCCGATTGAATTTTTGGTATTGAACAACGAATCTCAAACCAAAGCATTTGATGCGATTATTTCAAAATTAGGAAACATTTCAAATCTGACTTATACTGTTGAGGCGGTTGAAAACGCGTTATCCTTTAGAGTAAAATCTAATGAGTACTTCATTCCTGCAAATGACAGCATTGATGTGGTGGCTGAAATTTCAAAATTAGAAGAGGAGTTAAGTTATACGGAAGGATTTTTAAAATCGGTTCAAAAGAAACTCTCTAATGAGCGTTTTGTTTCAAGTGCTCCAGAGCAAGTTGTAGCCAGTGAAAAGAAAAAAGAAGCTGATGCGATTGCAAAAATTGAAACTATTAATGCAAGCTTGAAAAACTTTAAATAAGTTTATTTTCGGTAGATGAGGTAGGTGTTAGCCAAGTCGATATAGCATTGTTTTGCTTCGTCTTGGGTAATGTCTTCGACTTGAAATAGTGCATTTGTTTTAAACGCATTAATAATAGGTTTACTACTATTTGGTCGACTATAATCGTTAGTGGCCTTTTTGTAATAGGCATACAGTTTCAATAAGATGTCGGCAGGAAATGGCTGCTCATGACTGTTGATGCTATCAACAGCTTCTCTAAACTCTTTGTCTAAGGCTTCGGAATTCATATTATACTTCTGCAACGATACATTCGCCGCCTTTTACTTTTTGATTGAGTTTAACTTTAATTTTGGTATCTAGTGGTAAAAACAAATCTACTCTAGATCCAAATTTTATAAATCCAGCATCTGAGCCTTGTTCTACGGTTTGTCCTTCTTTAGCATAATTTACAATTCGTCGTGCTAAGGCGCCTGCAATCTGTCGGTAAAGTACTTTACCATAGGTTTTATTCTCAACGACGATAGTTGTACGCTCATTTTCTGTACTAGCCTTTGGATGCCATGCGACTAAATATTTCCCTGGGTGGTATTTGCTAAAAAGCACAGATCCACTTATGGGATATCGAGTGACATGTACATTGATAGGAGACATGAATATACTTACTTGTAGACGTTTTTCTTTGAAGTACTCGGTTTCTTCAACTTCTTCAATAACGACAACTTTACCATCAACAGGCGAAATAACCTGCTCCATGTTCTGATTTGTGTGACGTTTAGGGTTCCGGAAAAACTGCAGTATGAGTAGAAGCATAGCCAATAAACTAAACTGTATGAGCCTAATTAACCAAGGGATTTGTATACTGTCGATTAATAGAAATGTAGCGACTACAATAACGAGCGCTACAAAAATTATTTTCTGACCTTCTTTATGAAACATAGTTTAATATTCTTAAAAATAAATAGATAAATGGTGCTGCAAATATAGCACTATCTA
>JABAYZ010000278.1 GCA_018608735.1 Flavobacteriaceae bacterium
GGCAATTGCTGTAAAGTTATTTACTTCCAATATTAAATTTTTATTATAACATGCGATTATTAACTTATTTACTATCTGTTTTAGCTCTTGGAATTATTGCATTTAATTTCACAAAAATAAATTTTGATGCGCCATTTGAAAAGGAAAGCTACACTGCAATCATTACTGCGTTGGCTGGAGGCTGTGCTATTCTGTTGTTTACAATATGGAGGGTTGTTAAAAAGATAGACCGTACCGTAAAAGAAAAGTCTTAATATTGAATTGGAATAGCTTCTAAGTCCTTTACTTTTTTCAGCATCGGATCAAAGGAACTTATTATTTTTGTTGCTACATTATCTCCAAAAAGTTGTTTTGCAAAAGCCGCCTTCAAAAGCGTTTTTATTGCAGGCTTATGGCTATTATATTGCTCATTTTCCAATCTTGTGGTTTCTGAGAGGTAGGTTACAAATTGTGTGTAAATTGCATCTGAAACTTCGAAATTTTTTAGAAATTCACTTTCAGACATCGCGTTATATTGCTCCCTTTGGTCGTCTAAATGTTCGAATACAAAAAAATCCATAACTCCAGACGTTTTCAGGAATTCTACCATATCATTGTTAAAATTCAAGTCATACGGCACAAGAACATCCGGAATAATACCGCCACCACCATATACAATTTTCCCTTTTGGGGTTGTAAACATAAGGCTGTCAGTTGTTGGTTCTGAACTTAAGGTGTCCAATGTTCTGTCATTCAAGCGCTCATAATAGGCCTTATAATAGGCTTCAGAGCCTTCGTTGTAAGAACGTTGTATTGATCGTCCAGTGGGAGTGAAATATCTAGAGGTGGTGAGTCTAATTGCACTTCCATCTCCTAAGTCCATTTCTTGTTGAACTAGTCCTTTTCCAAAAGAACGACGCCCAACAATGGTCCCTATGTCGTTGTCTTGAAGTGCCCCTGCTACGATCTCACTAGCAGATGCAGAGTTTTCGTTGATCAACACATAAACCTTTGAGTGCTCAAAACGTCCTTTGGCAGTCGCAAAGCTTTCAACGATGTCGTTCATTTTGTTTTTGGTAAATAAAATCAGTTTTCCATCTTCTAAAAACTCGTCTGCGATTTGCTCGGCGACTTGTAAAAACCCCCCTGGATTATCGCGTAAATCGAGTACTAAATTTGAAGCGCCTTTTGCCACCAAATCTTCTACACCTTTTTCAAATTCCGAATAGGTGCTTTCTGCAAAACGATTAATTTTCACATAGCCTAGCGTAGGGTTTATCATATAAGTTGCTTCTACACTTTTGATTGGTACCTCAGCACGAATGATTTCAAAATCCAATACACTGTCGATTCCTGGGCGCTTGACTTTTAATTGTACTCTAGAATTTTTTTTACCTCTGAGTCTTTGAATCACTTGATCCGAACTCCAATTTTGATCATGAATTGTATCCTCATCAGCCATTAAAATACGATCGCCTGCCAAAATTCCGGCTCGAAAACTTGGCCCACCTTCAATAGGGCGAATTACGGCTACTGTATCTTTATAGTTATAAAAACTAACGCCAATCCCAATAAAATCGCCTTTCATGTTTTCTGTGACTGCAGCTAGATCTTGTTTTGGAATGTAGGAAGAATGGGGGTCAAGATTTTGCAAAACCGTATCAATAAAACCTTCAACAATACTGTCTGTATCAACAGGGTCCACATACTCATATTCTAAATAATCAATAAGTCGATTTAATTTTTGTTTACTTGTGGAATTGGTACTTGTGTACAATTTCGTTGAACTGGGGTTGAATTTGGCTCCAATATAAATCCCAATCGCTAGTAGGACGCCGACAAAAAATGGAAGGTTTTTTTTATGTAATACCATCAAATTACGGCGTTAGCAATTCGACTTTAATTCCTGCTTTTTCTAAAAACTCAACTCCAGAAAGGTCTTTATAGGCTTGACTATATACCACTCTAGTGATGCCCGCTTGATGGATTAATTTACTACAGCTTTGACAAGGAGATAATGTGATGTATAAGGTTGCCCCATTACAGGACTGGGTAGACGATGCAACTTTTAATATCGCATTTGCTTCAGCATGCAAAACATACCATTTGGTATAGCCTTCTTCATCTTCACAAAAGTTTTCAAATCCAGTAGGTGTTCCATTATAACCATCGGAGATAATCATACGATCTTTGACAATAATCGCACCTACTTGTTTGCGTTTACAGTATGATAATTTTCCCCATTCAGAAGCCATTTTAAGATAGGCTTTGTCATATTTAAGTTGTTTTTGTGTGGTCATAAAGAGGTAAAATTATTTGCTTAAGAAAATAGGGGGCTATTAAAAATCAAAGGGAGCATGAGACCAATCACAACAGCCGAGAGTACCATGACCCAATCTCGGACTGAAAACCTAAAAATAGTTTGCCCTATAAATCCGAAAAATAGTACACAAAAGACAATTATGAATTGTCCGAACTCAATTCCTAAAGCGAATTCCAACACAGCTAATAAGGTGCTTTCACTTGACTTTACCAGCGATTCAAAGGCATTGGCAAATCCTAACCCATGAATGAATCCAAAAAATAATACTATACTAAATAGTACTATTGGATTGGAGCGTTTTGAAGATTTTCCTGATGTAAATATATTATAAAGCGCTATGATAATAATCGTAAAAGGAATCAACCACTCCGTCACATTCACGTTTAAATTCACAATATCATAAACACCTAATAGCAAACTGAGTGTGTGGCCAAGTGTAAATGAAGATACTAACAAAAGTAGACGCTTCCAATCATTAAAAAGATAAGGGGTCGTCAGCACTACTAAAAACAGGATATGGTCATAACTTTTAAAGTTGACAATATGGTAAAGTCCTAATTCAAAAAATTTTAAAAAACTATCTAGCATTGGTGGGTTGTTTTATGTCTTCAAAGTTAATAAAATTAATCACATAGTTGTGGGTCTCATAGTTATAGAGCTTTGAACCCTTCTAACCCACACTCCAAAAAGGCTTTATAGGCGTCTTCATTTGGAGTATACCCAACAGGATCGTTTAAAATGGTTTTACCATCAGTGTCCAATAAAACATAGTAGGGTTGAGAATTGGATTGAAAAAACTGGGTTTGAAAATGCGCCCATTTGTGTCCATAATTTTCTAAAATACGTGTGCCTCCGCCAAGTCGTTTTACCGTTAATTTTTGATCCTCAGGCAATTCTTTTTTATCATCTACATACAGTGATATCAATACATAGTCGTTTTCAAAGTAAGGTTTGATGGATGCTTTTGGCCAAATATGTTCTTCCATTTTACGGCAATTCACACAAGCGTAGCCCGTAAAATCCAGTAAGATGGGTTTATTTACTTTTTGGGCATAGGCAACACCTTGTTTTAAATCTTTAAAACAGTCAAAATTATTAGGACATTCATTTGGATAAAGGAAGCTGTAGCCTACAGGTGGAGCTAACCCACTTAGTAAGGTTAGTGGCGTAAAAGTTTTTGTGTCGTTATTAACTCTAAAACCAGACCCTAAATATACCACAAAAGCTAGGACTAAAACTCCTGAGCTTATCCTGAAAAAGGATAATTTTTTTACTGGGGAATCATGAGGAAATTTAAGTTTCCCAAAGATATACAAGGTAAGTCCTGCAAAGACCACTATCCAAACCCCTAAAAAGACTTCGATTTTAAGGAGTCCCCAATGTTTTACTAAATCGGCGTTTGATAAAAACTTAAAGGCCAATGCGAGTTCTAAAAACCCTAAAACAACTTTGGTTGTATTGAGCCATCCCCCAGATTTTGGAAGTGCTTTTAACATATTTGGAAACATCGCAAACAATGCGAAAGGCAACCCAAGTGCGACTCCAAAACCTCCCATTCCAGCTGTGAGTTGCCAAGCACCTCCATCTACAGAAAGCGATCCTGCAAGCAGTGAACCAAGAATTGGGCCTGTACATGAAAAAGACACTATTGAAAGGGTCAACGCCATAAAAAATACACCTAATATTCCGCCAATGCCTTCGCCCTTACTTGTCGAATTTGTCCAAGTGGATGGCAAGGTGAGTTCGTAATAGCCAAAAAATGAAAATGCGAAAAATACAAATATCGCAAAGAAAATAATGTTTAACCAGACGTTTGTGGAAATTTCATTTAATATATCCGGATTGACTGAGTCTAATAAGTGAAACGGAATGCTTAATGCAAGGTATACAAGCACAATAAAAAAGCCATATAAGATGGCTTTGGAAACGCCTCTTTTTTCAGAACCATTGCCGCTTTTTTTGGTGAAAAAACTTACGGTCAACGGAATCATTGGAAATACACAAGGGGTTAGCAATGCTAATAATCCCCCTAGAAATCCTAATCCAAAAATCGTCCACAGTGAATTGTTTGATGCTTTTACATCCTGAGATAAGGAGCTCGATTGTGTACTACACTTTACAGTGGCTTTGGAAAGTGCTTCGGGAGTCATTCCATATAACAGTTGTTCGGCATTCTCTGAGAGTTCTGAGTCAGAAATTTGAGTGCCGCCTACAATTTCAAATCCAGCTTCTGTAGAGTACTTAAATGTAAATGGATTATCTGGTTTATAGGTACACTTTGTATCGTCACAAGTCATGTAATCAATATTTCCGTCTATGCTAAACTCAGATGATTTTACATTTACCCTTTGCTTAAAGACTGCTTTGTCATAAAACTTTGAGACCACCATATCAAAAACAGGGTCGTGTTGGGTCACTTTGTTTGATTCCGATTCGGTTACATTTCCGATGAGCTCAAAATTAGGACCTGATTCAAATGAAAAAATAGTTGGAAGAGGACCTCCCTCTTCTACAAACAGAGAGTACAACGCCCAGTGGTGATCAATTTTAGCAACGAAAATAAGCTCATACTCTGATTCAGAAATTTTTTGTGCTCCAAATTCCCATTTAACAGGGTTTAGAATCTGTGAGAAGCCCGAGAAACTTATTAAAAACAATACTAAGGTTGCTAACTTTTTCATAAGATGAATAGGGTTATGGAGCGCAATTTAATGAAAAATTAAATTGCATATCAATAAGTAAATGTTAATATTCTAATTCCTTATGCCGCACAAAAAAACCCAACCAAAAATGGTTGGGCTTATTAAGATTTCTACAGTTAAATCCCTTATTCTTTTGGCAAACTTCTTTCGTATTGTGTTGCTCTGGAAATTTTTCCGTCTTTATTAAAATAAAACCATTCTACAAGTTCTTTTTCCCAAACAGTACCGTCAGCAAGCACTCTTCTTTCTCTAGAAAATAAGGTCACACCAGATTCTGTATCTGTATTTTGAATCTTTAGGGGAACAATTGAATACACTTTCCAAGAAAGTTCTACGAAACTATCCATCATCGTTTGCCATAGTTCTGTAGTTAGAACCATTTTATTGCCTTCAGAGTCTAAAAACTCAGCCCCTTCAGCAAAGGCTTCACTACACGCAACTGCATCTTTATTGTTGTAATCAGCAACAAGTTTTTCGATGGCTTCAACTTCGCCTCTGTTTGAGAATACTAAGGGTCTTCCTGACCATTCTGAGGTGCCGTCACCTATGAATTTTCCGCCGTAGTTGAGTCCAAAATTACTAGATTCCAATCTTCTAGACCACTGTGCAAAAGCAGTAACCTTATTTTCTTTGTCAACTGTAAAA
>JABAYZ010000211.1 GCA_018608735.1 Flavobacteriaceae bacterium
TTTTTTTTAAAACCAAAGATTCAAAAGCTACAAAAGCATGGTATGGCAAACACCTTGGATTACCCATAGACGATTATGGATGCACCTTTTGGTGGAACGATTTAGAGGGCAATAAGGCCTCAACGCAGTGGTCACCTTTTAAGGCCGATACCACCTATTTTGAGCCAAGCAAACAACCTTTTATGGTAAATTATAGAGTTGAGAATTTAACGGAACTCCTCAAAGCACTACAGGCCGAAGGGGTTACTTTGGTTGGGGAAATGCAAGAATTTGAATATGGTAAATTTGCTTGGATATTAGATCCTGACGGGAACAAGATTGAACTTTGGGAGCCGATTGATAGTGCGTTTGCACCATAATTTTATGATCCTTCTAAACTGATTGGAACCGACGAAGAAAAGCACACTGCATTCCTAAAAGCACGTACAGAAATTAAGGATTATATGAAAGTATTTGTGGTGGAACGGTTTTAGAATAACTGTTCCCATTTGTGGTTGAGTCGATACGAACGTGCTTTATTGGAAGGATTTCCAATTTTAAGGAATTCGTTTTCCAACCATTTTTTTAGGAGCGCGGCAGCACTTCTTTTAGAAATCCCTATATGTAAAGCCAGCTCAGTATTCGTAATTTCCTTTTGGGTTACAAAGAGATCCAAAGCCATACGTTGTTTGGCGGATAATTCTCTTAATGCTTTGCTATGGTCTTGCAGCGATGGGCTGCTATTTTCTTTTGACGATGCCACGATATTGGTGAAAGAAATCGCCATTCCTTTCATGAAATATTCTAGAAAATCGGTAAGATCCGCCTGCGCTCTTCCCATATAGTAATTCGGAATATCTTCAACTGCCAATGCATGGTAATATCCCTGTAAGTTTTTTGCATAATAAGCCTCCAAAGAATAAATGCCCTTCAGCCCATAGCCACCAAAATGTAAAATATAATTGGTAATCAAGCGAGCTGTTCTTCCGTTTCCATCATAGTAAGGATGTATGGTTGCAAATTGATAATGTGCCAACGCCGCTATAATGGGAACTGGAATTTTCCCTTTTTCTAAAGAGCTGGCAATCCACGACACAAGTTCACTCATTAAACGGCTTACATCAGAAGCTTCGGGAGGCATATAAACTATAGCACCCGACAATCCATCCTTAATCACGTTTTGCCCCTCTCTATATGCGCTTGCGCTTTTTCTTCCATTTAATACCAACCCGTGTAGGGTTTGAATGATCGTTTCAGTTAGAGGCTTGTTATTTTTTGTTTCAAGATATTCTAATGCTTTGTAATAATTGACCACTTCTTTTTCATCGCGTTCCCGTCCAGGAAGTCCTCCTCCTTTTTTTGTAGTAATAACATTAGTGACTTGTTCCATGGTCAAACGGTTTCCTTCTATTTGAGTGGAGTAGTGCGTCGATGCCAAACGTGCAGATTTACGTAGCGAGCTTAAGAGCGTCGCATTCATAGGAATCGATTCAAATTGTGTTTTACTAGTTTCAATGGCCACTAAATTTTGTGCAATAGCAACTGTAATGGTATAATGGGGTGAAAAAGGCATTCGTATGATTTTTTACGAAAGTACGATAAAATGTAATTAAAGCGTAAATAAAATGTAATTAAAGTGTGAGTAAAAAAATCAACTACAACTATTTATGATGTTTGGGGGCTTTGCGCCTGCCACAATTCATAATACCGCCCTTTTTGTTTATATAAATCAGTGTGTGTGCCACTTTCAACTACGAGTCCTTTGTCTAAAACAATAATTTTATCAGCATTCACAATTGTGCTTAGTCGGTGCGCAATAATGACTACTGTTTTATGTTTCTCTCGCATAGAAAGAATGGTTTTTTGAATGTAATTTTCGGATTTGCTATCTAGTGAAGACGTTGCTTCATCCAAAATTAAGATCTCGGGGTTTTTATATAATGCTCTCGCAATAGCGATGCGTTGTTTTTGACCACCAGAAAGTGAGGCTCCATTTTCGCCTAGATATGTTTCAAAACCATTTGGAAGGTTTTCAACAAAATCTAAAATTCCTATAGATTTACAAATTTCTATTATGCGTTCCATATTTGGATTAAAGTCTCCAACGGCAATGTTTTCAATGACATTCCCAGCGAACAAATCAATTTTTTGAGGCACCACGCTTATGATGTTTCTTAAACTGTTTGTTTCTATATAGTTGAGATCCAAATCTCCGATGCTAATCTGCCCTTTTTGAATTTTGTAAACGTTTTGTAGCAACGACATAAGGGTTGATTTTCCAGAACCACTTTCTCCTATAATCGCGGTTATTTCTCCTTTATAAATTTTGAGATTAAAGTTTTCGAAAACTTGTACTCTAGTCCCATACCTGAAGCTGACATTATTAAAGTTTATCGCCCCAATTTTATCATGGGTTAGCAAAATTTTATTTTCTGAAGCTTCCCGTTCCAGATCCATAATTTCAAACAAACGATCTGCAGCAATGAGTGCATTTTGTATTTGTTTATTCGCACCAATAAGGCTTGCTGCGGGCCCTGTAAAGTAGCCAATAATTGCATAAAAGGACAAGAGCTCGCCAGCCGTAATTTCTCTATCGATTACAAAATAGGACCCTGCCCATAACAAAATGATGGTAAACAGTTGAGATACAAATGATGAGCTTGTGCCAGAAAACACAGAGTTCAGCGCAGATTTATATCCAATTTTAAGCAAATTGATAAACTTGGTTTCAGTTTTGATGTTTGCAAAATCTTCCAGCCCAAAACGCTTGATTGTACTTACCGCATTTAGCGATTCTACCAATTGGCTTTCCAATTCGGCTCCGTGTTCCATTATTTTACGTTCTACTTTTTTGTTTAAACGGTTGATGATAAAATAGATGATGGCATATACAGGAATGACGAGCAACATGATCAATGCGAGTTTCCAATAATAGAAAAACATTAGCCCAAATGAAAATATGAGAATGAGCACATTTACGGTCAGGGATAAGGAAACCCCATTGATAAAAGTTCTAATTTTTACTGCATCATTGATTCGTGAAATAATTTCTCCAACACGCATGGTATCAAAAAAGGACTGCGGCAATTTGAGCAGGTGTTTGTAGTAACCTAATATCAATCGGGCGTCAATTTGCTGTCCAGTTTTGATGAGGAACACATCTTTATAAATGCCAATAATAAATTGGAGCAGCAGTAAACCCAACATAACAACACCCAGTAAATTCAGTAACTTTGTGTTTCCACTGACGAGCACAAAATCCGTTATTTTTTGAATGTATATGGAAGTAGAAAACCCCAATAAGGTATAAACGATGGCACCAAAAAAAGCTTGTGCCAATACAAATTTATGCGGTTTGAGTAAAAACCAAAAACGCTTGTAAACAGATATTTTGTCATTCCCAGTCTCAAAGGCTTCGTTGGGTTGTAAAATGACGAGAACGCCTGTCCATTCTTCAAGAAATGCTTGATGTGTTTTCTTGTCTAACTTTCCAGTGCCTGGGTCCATAACCGTGATATGGCTTTTGGAAACACCATAAATGACTACATAATGATGAAGTTGTTTTTTGACGATAATATGAGCGATGGCAGGCTTGGGAATTTTGAAAAGGCTATCCAAAACGCCTTTGACCCCTTTGGCCTCAAACCCTAGTTTTTCGGCGGCTTCTATGAGTCCAAGAACGTTGGTGCCTTTTTTGTCCGTGCCTGCATATTGACGAATACGTGCAATGGGCAGTTCTAGATGGTAGTGTGCTGCAATAGAAGCAAGGCAGGCAGCACCACAGTCGGTAATGTCGTGTTGTTTTATTTTTATGGAAGCCATGATAAATGCTTTTGTAAGCAATAGTAGTGGACTTCACTGCAAAAAAATTGCACTCTTGTATTTTTTTTAGAGGTTAAATGCCTAACCCACTTTTGAAACAGTCCCAATGAGAGAATAAATAGATAAAGAACAGAAATGTTAATGCAATAATGAAGATTTTTTTTATGTGTAGTTTTTTCATGATTTGATGGTGTTTAATTTATTGCATCCAATACATAGCAAGCTAATCTCCGTCCAAAATTAAAACCAACGACTAAAAGTACAATGCCGGCTAGAATAAGAAGAATTTTTTGATTCTTAGTTTTCATGATATGTGTGTTTTCTTTGGTAATAAATAAAGATACTCACGATTAAAATAATCTGAACAATTATTGAAAAAATGGACCCTTCAAATCCAAAATCTCCACCATTTATTATGTTTTTTTCTGTAATATTGAACTCTATTAATGAATAAATATCTTGACCACTGACGTTGAATCCAAACAGAGATTGAAAAAAATTCCAACTAAAATGTAATGCAATTGGGAACCAAAGGTTTTTTGTAAGAATATAGGATATTCCCAACAAAATACCCGCCAAAAACAGTCCAATAAAGCTTAATTCATCTATATTGGGATTGGCAATATGCATGACGGCAAATAAAAGTGAGGACACAAAAAGGGCTACGTATTTATTAAATGAATACATTAGGTTTTTTAAAACATAGCCTCTTAGAAGTGTTTCTTCAACTAAGGCAACGATAATATAGATTAAAAGGATTTGAACTAAATCTTTGCCACTATAGTTGATAGTTTCAATTTCAATCTCACTAAAAAAAAGAAGACCTAGCATAGCTAACCCCATAATGCCAAGACCTAGAACAATTCCAACAATGATGTCCTTTAATCGATGGCTAAGGTTAAAACCAACAGCTTTGAAATTTTCTTTATCAATAAACTTAATAAATACGCATAATAATAGAAAATTTCCAACCAAATCAAAACAGGATATGATTAAATGTTGTTCTGAGGAGAGTATCGAAACATCAAAATTTTCAATATCTACTTTGGCAATAAGCATCCCTATAAACTGGAAAATCCCCACAATAATAATATAGGGGATAATCAAAAGCAATATACGTGCATAGCCGGCTATGGAAGGGTTGTTGTTCATTAAAGTTTATTAATTTTTCCGAATGAACTGAACTATTTCAAACATCACAAAGTATGTTGTAAAACCATACAACAGAATCTTTCTAAAGGGAAATTCAATATGTGAAAAACTACAAAAAATGGTTATACTAAAAACCAAGTAGAAAACTATTTTCAATGCAGATTGATAAGACATTTTAAAAGATTTAAAAAAGAATTAATACAAAGTATTCATTCTTTTTTGTTACAATAAAAATCATCCAAGGCTTTAAAGCACACGAATACCTCCTTGATTGTAGTAACGATGAGTACCATCACAACCGAGTTCGTGAACAGCTGCCGCTGCCGCCGCTAATCTAGCTAGTACTCTTAACCACCCAACTCCCCCATCCGTAGTTTGTAATTCTTTTGTGTTCAGTTCTTGAACACCATAATTTTCTAAATGTTTCATAATTTTTAAGATTTAGGTTTATACTTAATTTTTTTGGTTGTAAACTTTTTACAATCCGTATCAAAACGCTACAATGTGCACCTAGTATTGTTTTGATATTCCAAATATAAACGCGTTCACTGCAACTTCTTTGCACTCTCGTGTTTTTTTAGAGATTTAAATGCCTAACCCACTTTTGAAACAGTCCCAAT
>JABAYZ010000052.1 GCA_018608735.1 Flavobacteriaceae bacterium
ATCTGTAGCGACCGTCAATAGGAGAAATAGCATTTAGCATGGATATAGACATAATTTTTTATTTTTTTCAAGCTACAAATATAGGGTTTTTCAATCGAAGTATTTGTACTTGTTTTTAAGTATTTATTCCATTTTATGTCAAAATTTAGTCACAGAATTATAGACTATTTAAACTTAATTTCAATAACTTTATGCCTAGAATAACCCGTTGCGCATTTTGAATCTAAAAACACCATTTAACGTCAGTTCGAGTGATTTTGAGGTACGAAAAATTGTATCGAGAACTAAATTTTTGTTTTCAATTCAAATTTTTCAATCGTAAAATCCACTCGAATTGACGAATTTCATCAAAATGCACAACGCGTCTTAATAATATTAGATGTCAATTAATTTTTAACCCTATGCAGTCCACTTTACTTGTCATTGGCTTTGTGTATCCTGAACCCAATTCTTCAGCGGCTGGCACACGAATGCTTCAACTTATAGCGGCGTTTCAAGAGCAAGGGTATGCCCTTACATTTGCCACGACTTGCAAATCATCTGACCATGCATTTGATTTAAGATCGATAGGGGTAAACGTCGTTGAAATTCAACTCAACCATTCTAGTTTTGATGTGTTTATAAAAGCATTAAACCCCGCTATTGTCCTCTTTGATCGGTTCATGACCGAAGAACAATTTGGATGGCGTGTTGCCGAACACTGCCCTGAAGCACTAAGAATTTTAGACACCGAAGATTTGCATTCTCTTAGAAAAGCGCGTCAAAAGGCATTTACTACAAATCAATCCCTCGAGTATGTCCTTTTTACAAGTGATATTGCCAAACGCGAGCTGGCCAGTATCTATAGAAGCGACCTGTCCTTGATCATTTCTGAAACGGAGTATGATTTGCTTACAGACCGTTTCAAAATAGACCCCTCGCTTTTGTGTTACCTCCCGTTTATGATCGATTCAACCGATTGTCAGCCTCGAGTGGATTGTAAGTCGTATGCCGAGCGTCGTGATTTTGTGTCCATAGGGAACTTTTTACACCCTCCAAATCTTGATGTAGTGCGGTATTTGAAAAAAGATATTTGGCCACACATCCGAAAAGCACTTCCGGAGACCAAACTTCATATTTATGGGGCTTATGACACTCCAATCATTAAAGAAATGCACAATGAACAAGATGGTTTTTTGGTACATGGATTTGTTGACGATGCTTTTGAGGTTTTAAACTCCGCTAGAGTATTATTAGCACCTCTTCGATTTGGAGCAGGTCTAAAAGGCAAGCTCATTCAGGCCATGCAAACGGGAACGCCTTGTGCGATGTCGTCTGTGGCTGCCGAAGGCATGTTTGGAGCCTTAGCCCCTAATGGTATTGTAGAAGATACGGCGGAGGTGTTTGTAGCACGTACCCTTGCTTTGTATTCCGATGCTGCTGAATGGAAAAAATTTCAAGAACAGGGGTTTTCCATTCTAAAAAATCGATTTGAAAAAACTCAACATTTAGCTGTTTTTCAAGACCGAATAAAGACTCTTTTAGCGCGTCTCGAAACCCACCGTGCTCAAAATTTCATTGGACAGATGCTCAGCCACCACCAAATGCAAAGTACAAAGTATATGGCGCACTGGATTGAGGCTAAGAATAATTCTTGAGGCGTTAGCCCGGCAACCTCAATGGCTCTTTTACGCTAAGCTGACTCTAATAAGGGAATGTGTTGGTAAACAGTTGGTTGGTTAAAGGAAAACTATATAAATTTATTAGAGTATCATTTTTTTTCTTAAATTAGTAGAACTTAATATAAGCTTAACCTAAAATGCTCCAAAACAATTTAGAAGCCAATCAAGTAAAAATAGGAGAAGCTCTCTCTCCATCACCATTGAATCCTGTGGTTGATGGAGCTTATTTGGTACGAGCAGGATGCTCGCGCCAGCGGGGGATGTAGGTGTTCAGTTCTTTTTGGGAGGTTCTTTAGATGTTAATATACAGAGTTCATATCAATGGAAATTTTAAATAAATTATGAAATTTGTTTTTATTATAATTGCTTTTGCTATAATTGGATTATTAATCTATTTGATTATTCGCTAGCGCGAGCATCTTGCTCGTGACACTAAAAGCAAAAAAAGGGTAAAGAGAGTAAAAAAAAGGAACAAAATACAATCAGTATTGAAATATGAATTTAAATGAGAATAGAGGTAGAAAATTTGATGGCTCAAAGTCGGAAAATTGAAGATTCGACGAAGTCAAACTTTTCGAAGCTGGTAAAACAGCTTGTAATTATGTATATTTGTTTATGTGGTAACCAATAATATTATGAAAACAGTTGAATTAAGAAATAAGTGGAAAGAGGCTATCGGTAAAGTTGATGAACGTTTTTTACGTATGGTTGATGCTTTACATGAATCTTACATAAATGAAAAAGATTGTTACGATACTTTACCAGATGTTGCAAAAAAACTAATTGAGAAAGGGTTAGATGATATTGAAAAAGGCAAAGTTCATTCTCATAACGAAGTGATGTCAGAGTTTAGAAATAAATATAATATCGCTTCTATTTAAAGATGAAAATTGAATGGTCCGAAACCGCAAAGTTGACTTATGCAGAAGAATTAGAATTTATTGATCTAAAATGGGGTAATAACGAAGTCAAAAAATTTATGATGCTTTCTGATAATTTTCTAAACACTTTAAGTACTGGAGCTTTTGAAGGAAAATTAGTAAGAAAAGGAACGTTAACAATGTCTGTCATTTCAAAACAAACTTCTGTTTTTTATAAAGTAGATAAAACCAATGATAAAATTATACTAGTATCGTTTTGGAATAATAAACGAGATCCAAAGAAATTGGAAAAACTTTTAAGGTCATAAAAGTTATCTATTAAATAAATTAAAAGCACTACAATCTTTAAGGCTCTTTTACGCTAAGCTGACTCTAATAAGGGAGTGTGTTACTATATAGGGAGTTACTTTCTTCTGTTCCGACTTAAAATTTTATATTCTTCATAACATTCGCTAATAGCATCTAAGATTTGCAAATCATTAGCGGTACGTATAAAATCTGGGGAGTAGTTACATTCACTGATCAGAAGGTCTAAATCAATTTTATCAACTTGAAGTAAAGCAATTAGCATTTCTCTATCAAAACGAGAGGCGAGTAAGTTTCTAATCTCATCTTGCTTTTTCATTTCGCGGAGTTTCCGCATTTCACGAGGTTTTTTACCAAAAATGTTATGTAAAAAATCGGCAGGATTAAAGATAGCGCCCAAAACCTTAGTCACCATACTTTTTGATTTCGAACCAGATTCATACCCACTATTAAGACCAGAAATACTGTAACGCACATTCCGTTGAATGGGGACTTGTTTTATATCGATTTCAAGATAACCAGTAAGTTTAAGTTTGTTCACATTAACTTCTTCAAGAGCCAAGGCTAACTCTGTAAGCTCAATGGTTGTTGACGTCCCATATTTTACCCAGTCGTTACTCACTTTCACTTTGATGGATTTATAACCCAAATAGGAGAGGTGTAAGGTGTCATTGGCTTTGGCACGAATTTCAAACTCACCATCGGAGTTTGTAGTGGTGCCTATGACCTGATTTAAGTTAACAATATTCACACTCTCCATTGCTGCTAAGGTTTCCGAACTTACAATTTTACCTTTAACAGTGTTGTAAATTTGAGCCGTTCCAAGAAAGGGAACTCCTAGGAGTAATAAAAGTGTGAAATATAGTTTCATTCTTGCGATTAAGGATATAAAAGTAGTAAACAAAAGCTACACTAATATTATCAATCTAAACTTTGACTAAAAATTAACACAATGGTTTATTATCTACGACTTTTTCTTGGTCTTGAAAAATCGCCTCCACCGCTAGGTTTAGAATCAGAAGAGCGTCTTGGAGATCTACTCGATGAATTGCTATCACTTCTGCGTCCTCTGTGTTCAGATTTAAATCCAGATCCTTTAGAACGGTCATTACGACCTCTTCCACCACCACCAGATCGACGACCACCGCCTCCGCCGTAGCCACCGCCACCACGATTACGATCACGACTCTTTTTCTCTGTGATTTCAACATTTATAAAACGACCATCTTGTTTAAAGTCTGTGAAAAATTCTAAAACCTTTGCTTTATTGGATTCATCTGTATTAAAAAATGCAAAACTATCTTTAACATCTACTTTATAGACATCGTCTTGATTAAGTTGTAATGTATCTCTAAGGAAATCCTTCAATTTCATCCAGTCATAACCATCTTTGCTTCCAATATTGATAAAGAAACGTGCCGAGTTATCATCTGCACGATAATCATCTTCGGCGTGGCTACCTGATTGTGATTTTAAATCTTTGGATTTTTTATAGTAATTAAAGAAGCGTGTAAATTCGGCAGAAAAGAACTTCTTGATCAATTCATCTTTGGACACATCTTCAAATAAATTATTGATGTCATTCAAATAGGGCTCAATTTCCTGATTGATTTCTGTATCGTGAATTTTACTAGCAAGCGCTTTCAGTTGAACCTCACAAATTTCCATGCCACTAGGCACTTCTTTTTTGATAAATTCTTTTTGAATGATCCGTTCGATACTTTTAATTTTTCGAACTTCACTCTTAGAAGCAATCACCATAGAAATTCCCGTTTTTCCGGCACGACCTGTTCGACCGCTTCGGTGGGTGTAAATTTCTATTTCATCTGGTAATTGGTAGTTAATAACGTGTGTAATATCGTCCACATCAATTCCACGTGCAGCAACATCAGTAGCAACAAGCATTTGAATTTGCTTGGCTCTAAATGACTTCATGACCACGTCACGCTGGTTTTGACTTAAGTCACCGTGCAAAGCACCAGCGCTATATCCATCCTCTATAAGTTGCTCAGCTACTTTTTGAGTATCTCTTTTGGTTCTACAAAATATTACTGAAAATATTTGTGGATTGGCATCTGCCAAACGTTTTAATGCTTGGTAACGATCTCTTGCTCCAACTACAAAATATTCGTGAGAAACATTTTTGCTTCCCATATTTTTATGACCAACCGTTACTTCTGTAGGGCTGTCCATGAATTTTTTAGCAATTAAAGACACTTCTTTTGGCATGGTTGCCGAAAAAAGCCATGTACTTTTTTCTTTTGGAGTGTAAGACAGAATCTCTGTAATATCCTCAAAGAATCCCATATTAAGCATCTCATCAGCCTCATCCAAGACAGCATATTCAATTTTGGAGATATCAACCAACCTTCGGCTGATCATATCCTTCATTCGTCCTGGAGTGGCGACAATAATTTGTGCTCCTCTTTTAACCTGATTGGCCTGATCTGTAATGCTAGCTCCTCCATAAATAGCAGTGACATTAAGTCCTTTACAGTGCTTACCATACAGTTTCATCTCGTTGGTAATCTGTAAACAAAGCTCTCGGGTTGGCGATAAAATAAGACCTTGAGTCGTACGACTGTTTACGTCGATTTTCTGCAGCATTGGAAATCCAAAAGCAGCTGTTTTACCAGTTCCTGTTTGAGCCAAAGCAACGAGATCTCTCTCTTCGTCT
>JABAYZ010000037.1:0-1863 GCA_018608735.1 Flavobacteriaceae bacterium
TTTCTGCAAGAATTTTGGTATTCATTTTCTTGCGATACGCATTAAATTCTTCTACGTCGTTAGCCATTTTTTTCTTTTCTTTTTTGGTTTCTTAACACTAGTTTTGAAATCAGTATACTTACCTGATATAATATAAGTACGGGGATTGCTACGATGACTTGACTCGCAATATCTGGAGGGGTAATAATCGCAGCAAAAATCAATACAATAACCAAGGCATATTTTCTGTTTTTCCGAAGGAATTCTGGAGTAACTAAACCAATCTTAGTTAGGAAATAAATGATAATAGGGAGTTCGAAAATAAATCCAGACGCTAATGTTGACGCTCTAATCAGTCCTATGTAAGAGTTTAAATCAAAATCGTTATGTACTTGCTTTGCAACAGAGTATGTTCCTAGAAAATTAATTGAAAGTGGACATACGATGTAGTAGCCGAACAGTACCCCAATAAAAAATAATATAGAGGATATAAAAATAAAGCCTTTGGAGCTATTTTTTTCTTTGTTATATAACCCTGGGCTGATAAATTTCCAAAATTCAAATAATACATAGGGAAAAGCAACGATCAATCCAAAAGTGATAGAGGTCCATATGTGAGCAGAAAACTGTCCGGCCATGGTTCGACTTTGAACTTCAAAATCAAAATTGGTATCACAAAAGCTTTCAAAACCAAGCATTCTAGAGGCATCACACAAAAACTCATAAGTGAAAAAATCTGCTTTTGTGGGGCCAAAAATGAGTATATCAAAAACAAATCCTTTGGCTAAAAAAGCAACAGTAGCCGCCACCATAACCGCAACTAACGCTCTGATAATATGCCATCTTAATTCTTCAAGATGATCTAAAAAAGACATTTCTTTTTGTGTACTCATAATTAAATAATTCCTTCTTTTATTAAATCATGAATATGAATTACGCCTGCATAATTGCCATGATCTTGGACAAGAAGTTGTGAGATTTCATGTTTATCCATGAGTTCCATAGCTTCAATTGCCATTGCATCAATTGAAATTGATTTTGGGTTTATGCTCATAATATCTTTTGCGCCTAACTCAGAAAAATCATCTGTTTTAGAGAGCATACGTCTTAAATCGCCATCGGTAATAATCCCAATGATTTTTTCTGCTTCTGTGACTGCAGTAACCCCCAAACGTTTTTCGGAAATTTCTATGATTACTTCTCGGATGCTTGCATCGGGTCTCACATCAGGGATTTCATGGAGTGCTAAGAGGTCACGAACTCTTAAAAATAATTTTTTTCCTAGAGCACCTCCTGGATGGTATTTTGCAAAATCATCCTTTGAAAAACCTCTAAGTTCCAATAAGCATACGGCTAAGGCATCGCCAATAACCAGTTGTGCTGTGGTGCTTGAAGTTGGCGCTAAATTGATTGGACAAGCTTCTTTTTCGACATAAGAGTTGAAAACGAAGTCTGCTTCTTCAGCCAATAAGGATTTTTTATTGCCTGTAATAGCAATCAATGTGTTTTTTGAACTTTTCAAAAATGGAACTAACATTTTAATTTCAGGTGTATTTCCACTTTTTGAAATACAAATTACAATGTCATCTTTGAGGATCAGTCCTAAATCACCATGAATCGCGTCTGCAGCATGCATAAATACGGATGGTGTTCCTGTAGAATTTAAGGTTGCCACAATTTTATTGGCAATAATGGCACTTTTCCCTATGCCTGTAATAATAACCCGACCTTTAGAATTTAAAATTAATTCTACAGCATCAGCAAATGTATCATCAATAAAATGTGCAAGTTTAGAAATTGCTGAACTTTCAATTGCAATCGTTTCTTTGGCTAATTGTACTATAGATTTTTTTGAACTCAATTTTTTTATATTTTGGTTGTGTA
>JABAYZ010000037.1:1873-5489 GCA_018608735.1 Flavobacteriaceae bacterium
ATTTAAATATATCTACCTTTAATTCACGTTACAAAAAAACAAAAAAATTAGGAGTGTTCCCGAATTTATTCCGATTTTGATTCAATTAACTGTTTTTTTTTTTAATTTAAACTAGAAATTAACTATAAATGAGTATTTCGACCAAAGAATTACATGCTGCACTTAAAACCTTTTTCGGTTTTGATAAGTTTAAAGGACTACAGGAACAAGTTATTATTAGTATTTTAGAAAAGAAAAATACATTTGCCATTATGCCAACTGGTGGTGGGAAATCACTTTGTTACCAATTGCCAGCTTTGATGCAAGACGGCGTAGCTATAGTTGTATCTCCATTAATAGCATTGATGAAAAATCAAGTAGATGCAATTAGAGGAATTTCAAGCCATGAAGGCATTGCTCATGTGTTAAACTCGTCCTTAAATAAAACAGAAATAAAACAAGTAAAGTCAGATATAGAATCTGGAATTACAAAGCTTTTATATGTTGCCCCAGAGTCGCTTTCTAAAGCTGAAAATATTGAGTTTTTAAGCGGACAGACCGTCTCATTCATGGCTGTTGATGAAGCCCATTGTATTAGTGAATGGGGGCATGATTTTAGACCAGAATACAGGAATTTAAAACATATCATCACTCAAATAGGAGATAACATTCCTATTATCGGACTTACGGCAACTGCCACACCAAAGGTTCAAGAAGATATATTGAAAAATTTAGGCACTACAGATTCACAAACCTTTAAAGCCTCTTTTAACAGGCCAAACTTATTTTATGAGATACTTCCAAAAACAGATCAAGTTGATAACGATATAATCAGATTTGTAAAACAAAATGAAGGAAAGTCTGGAATTATTTATTGCTTGAGCAGAAAACGTGTCGAAGGCCTTTCTCAAATTCTTCAGGTTAATGGTATCAAAGCAGTGCCTTATCATGCGGGTTTAGACGCCAAAACACGCTCGAAGCATCAAGACATGTTTTTGATGGAAGATACGGATGTTGTTGTGGCTACCATTGCGTTTGGGATGGGTATTGATAAACCAGATGTGCGTTTTGTTATCCACCATGATATTCCAAAAAGTATCGAAAGTTATTACCAAGAAACGGGGCGTGCAGGTCGTGATGGTGGCGAAGGCCATTGTTTGGCGTATTATGCTTATAAAGATATAGAAAAACTCGAAAAATTTATGTCAGGTAAACCCGTGGCCGAACAAGAAATTGGTTTTGCGTTGTTGCAAGAAGTTGTGGCCATGGCGGAAACTTCTATGTCGCGACGAAAGTTTATTTTACATTATTTCGGAGAGGCATTTGATACCGAAACAGGGGAGGGTGGAAATATGGATGATAATGTTCGAAACCCAAAACCACTAATAGAAGCAAAAGATCAAGTAAAATTATTACTTAATATTATATCACATACCAATGAAAAATATAAAAGTAAAGACCTCGTAAATGTTATTATTGGCCAAGAAAATGCCCTTATAAAATCGCATCGTACAAATGAATTACCATTTTTCGGAAAAGGAAATGAACATGACAATTTGTATTGGATGGCACTCATTAGGCAAGTCCTAGTTGCGGGATACATGCGAAAAGACATTGAAACTTATGGCGTGTTGAAACTGACACCAAAGGGGCGTGAGTTTATAGAACAGCCAGTTACATTTATGATGACTGAGGATCATACATATAATGTACAATCCAATCGAAACTACAATACCTCCATGGATGTTGTGGATGCGACTTTGATGCGCATGCTAAAAGACCTTCGTAAATCTAATGCCAAAAAGCTTGGCGTTCCTCCATTCGTGATTTTTCAGGACCCATCTCTAGAAGATATGGCGCTAAAATATCCAGTTACAATCGAAGAACTTTACCATATTCATGGGGTCGGAGAAGGCAAAGCAAAGCGTTATGGCAAAGATTTTATAGCGCTTATAAAACGTTATGTTGATGATAATGATATAGACCGTATGGAAGATATGGTCATTAAATCTACAGGTTTAAATTCCTCATTAAAACTATACATCATTCAAAATATTGATCGTAAACTCCCCCTAGATGATATTTCTTCGGCAAAAGGGATGAATATGACTGATTTTATTAGAGAATTGGAAGCTATTGTATTTTCTGGAACGAAATTAAATATCAATTACTGGATTGATGAAATATTTGATGAAGATCAACAAGAGGAAATTCATGACTATTTTATGGAATCTGAATCCGATGACATAGAAGAGGCTATCGAAGAATTTGATGGTGAATATGACGAACAAGAATTACGTTTGTACCGTTTAAAATTTATTAGTGAAGTTGCGAATTAAGCGCTTTTTTAAAAAACTATACGCTATGCTATTTTGTTTATAATTCCTTATTATCTTTGCGGCTGTTAAAACTAAACAAAAAGATACACATGAAAGACGGTTTATACGCAAAATTCAATACTACTAAAGGCGATATCTTAGTCAATTTGGAATTTGAAAAAACACCAGGTACAGTTGGTAATTTCGTTGCCTTAGCGCAAGGAAACTTAGAAAATTCTGTAAAGAGTCAAGGCGATCCTTATTATAATGGGTTAAAATTTCATAGAGTCATTCCAGATTTCATGATACAAGGGGGCTGTCCACAAGGCACAGGCACAGGAAATCCAGGCTATAAATTTGACGATGAATTTCATCCCGAGTTAAAGCATGACAAGCCAGGGATTTTATCCATGGCCAATGCAGGTCCTGGAACCAATGGCAGTCAGTTTTTTATCACCCACATTCCAACCGATTGGTTGGATGGGAAACATACGGTTTTTGGAAATGTTATTGAAGGTCAAAATATAGTGGATACTATTGCTCAAGGTGATGTTTTGGAAACTTTAGAAATTATTGCTGTTGGTGCAGATGCAGAAGCATTTCAAGCGGTGGAAGCCTTTAGAACTTTTGAAGGTGCTAGAGAAAAAAATCTGGCCAAACAAAAGGCAGCTATTGAAGCGGAATTAGACAAACTAGCCACAGGATTTGAAAGAACTGAGAGTGGTCTTCGTTACCAAATACTTCAAAAAGGAAGTGGTTCAAAAGCTGCTAAAGGGGCTACGGTTTCTGTGCATTATAAAGGGCAGTTAGCGGATGGAACTGTATTTGACTCTTCTTACAAAAGAAAAGAACCGATTGAATTTGCTTTAGGAACTGGCCAAGTTATTGCAGGCTGGGATGAAGGCGTAGCGCTTCTAAACGTAGGAGACAAGGCGCGTTTTGTCATTCCAAGCCATTTAGGCTATGGAGCTCAAGGCGCTGGTGGGGTGATTCCTCCAAACGCCAACCTCATCTTTGATGTTGAATTGGTTGAGGTTAAATAATTCGATTTAAAATAATTTTATAATTGGCTGATTAAATAGTAGTATTTCTGTCTTTCTGAATTTATTTCATAATCTCAATTAACTAATATTCAATTTGTTTTAGAATCTGAAACGAGCCTGCCTGTCGTCAGATAGGTTCAGTTTGATAAAGCGAAGCCTTTTAGACAGCTTTTTATAATTTATATAAAGTGTTCATAAACAACTTTCAATAATACTCAAAGTTTCAATTCTTATTTGTAAATTTGTTCGCGTTTAACAACGCATAATGACAGACAC
>JABAYZ010000223.1:0-5169 GCA_018608735.1 Flavobacteriaceae bacterium
CGGTGATGCATCTGGGTACATTTCTCTGATTTTCTCTAAGATTCCGACAGCGTCCAGCATCGTTCATCAGGTCAGTAGTCGTTAAGTTCTTCAATTTCGACCGAAGATAATAACAACTTTGAGCGACGGTTGATCCGCCGTGTTAGATGCTCAAGGCGCGGATCAAAAAAATCGTCACTCGAAGCGACCTTCATTCCAACAAACTTAGAGCCCCATCCACGCGAACGCATTTGATCCACAATTTTGTTGGAATTTTCAGGACGTTTTCCTTTGTCGGGTCCTTTGTTAGACGTACGTATGACGAAGCCACAAAATTCCCCATCTTTTTCAGCAAAAATTGATGGATCCACGCTTAAATCACTTTGCCAACTGGCTATAGTCCAGCCATTAGCGCGCAAATACTCTCGGACAGACTGTATCCCAACATCGTGAATTTCCCACGATGTCATTAGAACTGGCTCATCACCAGCGAGATCAAAAGGGTTTAGTGGCTTTCGCGAATTCATATCCACTAATCCCCAAGATTTCTCGACAGGTCTCCAACTGTCATTAACTTTTTCCATTGGCATCAGACATCCTACACCATTGGTATCCTTAACTGCCATACCCAACCTATTTTCTTGGAACCAACCGTTATCAAGATTGTCGACGTCTATAATTTGGATGAAGAATAATTGGTTTCCGAGTGCAAAAGATAGGTGCTCCCGAAATGGTGGTAACTCAGCGCGCAACCACGACGCGCCAGAGTCACGAACTCGTAAATTCAAATGTCCGCCGGCAGTCATCCAGCACTCTTCAAAATCTGGGGTCAGTTCGAATGGTTTAATTTCATATGTTGTCATCGACGCCCCCAGTCAAACCTAGTATATTCTTGAGTATTAAAATCCATAACTTGTCATCAACCAAGAGACAGTCATAAAAAAAGCCGCTGTAAGAAACAGCGACCTAGATATTTAATACTAAATTTGCTGATCAGCAGATTATGATTGGTGGATGACTTGGGTTTGCTTGCTCATTTAATTCAGCAATAATTCGGTGAAGCATCTTTTTCACTGTAGAATTAGCGATATTTGATCTAATACTTCTGTTAGCAATTTCTGAAACATAGTGTGAATATCGATAGTCATTGGGTGATGATAATACTCTACTTATTATTTGGATTCCCGTTGGTTGAATAGGTTTATTAGGCTATTTTTTTTAGCTTAATATTATATGCGACATTGCCTTTAGGCTTTTTATAAATCCTCTTATGCAATCACTAATCTTGTAGAAATTTTTCGACTATTCTTAATCAGTGATGTCAATATATGGTCCGTAAAATAGCTCTGGACAAGGCGCCCCTTGGTCGGTCAGGGTTCGAACAAATGTGCTGTAGTTTGTGTAAAGCTTTCGCTCGTGGTCGATTTCCAATTTTACACTAAGATCGGGATTTAATCCATTTTCGCGAAAAGCAATTAGCGCTAACGTCCAACCGTGGTCCTGCAATGCTCGCAAGTTCGCACGCTCAATCCTACCGTAAATGTAATCATACAATAGTGTCCCTACAGCAAAAACGATCCTGCCTCCTGTTTGGGTGACGACGTTTCCTTTCACAAGAAATTGTTCTTGTTGACGCCGCCATGCGTTAGTAACCAGTGTGCCAGCTTTACTGATATTAATTGCCAAGTCTGAATTATACATGCTTTGGTTTTGTTCCCAGTCGGTCACATGTTGCGTGATAATTCCTGTGTTGGTTGTTTCTCCACCACCCTGCATTTCAAGAATAATATTGAATGCATTTTGAGAACTGTGGTTCACCATAACAAAATCTGCCTTGTAATCGCTTCCACCTTCTACCGGTACCGGCACTTCACGTTTAACTTTTACATTATCTATGGTCACACCAGCACCATAAATTTCTGTAGCTATTTCTGTGAGAATGTTTTTCTGGTAAGGTATGAGAGGTGAATCTTTAATTATTTCTCCAGTTAGCGAATGGCGCTGATTTTTTGTTGTCGAACATAAGCGGTGTTCGCAGGTAATCCACAGGTCGCCTCTACCATCTCTTACTGAACAGATAGGTTTGTAGCCTTTCATCGCTTTATCACAAGCTCCATATCTAAAAGGACAGGACATTGTTAATTTATTATCTTTTGAAATATAATGACGTTGAACTTGATGTGTGTTTTGCTCCACACTTTTCCCTAGATATTCAACGATACTACATGACATACGCTATCTCCTCGATGGAGCGTACGCCATTTATAATTACTTAGGAAGATTGATTTTCAATGTGAACTATGCGTTTGCCAATCCAAGATGCAACTTTTGAACATACTGCATCGCCAACCGCTCTTAATCGATTAGAGTCCAATTCTTTGGAAAACCCTGTAGAACTTCGTACTCTGAAACCATCATTCGTCTTACAAACAGCATCTGAACTTCCCCTGCTGTCGAGCGTGTATGTTTCGCCATCATTTCGATAACCTTTTGCTTGAGGTCCGGCGCTAGGTTTGCGATTGATTCCTGCGTGTTGGATAGAGAATGTAGTTGGAGAACTAAACTCTTCTCCAGCAAAGGATCCAAATCTTTGCCCCTTGCCCATGCCCGATTTATTAACGAAATTAACTCCACCGGGTTCAAAAAGCACTCTAGCGGACTCGAGGTTTCCAAGACTTCCGACAACAAACACTCTTCTACGTCTTTGGGGTGTTCCAAAATATTTTGCGTCCAATACTCTCCACGAAATACCATACCCGAGTTCATCCAACTTTTCGAGGAGAATTCGGAAATCTGCCCCTTGGTGACTGTTGAGCAATCCGGGAACATTTTCAAGAACAATCCACTTAGGTCTGTGGGGCTCAAGAAGTCTATGGAACTCGAAAAATAATCCACTTCGGTCTCCATCTAATCCCTTCCTTTTTCCTTGGTTTGCTAAAGATAAATCTTGGCATGGAAAACCACCACACCAAAGTTCACTTTTTGGCAAATCGTCAGGCATTATCTCTTTGATATCGCCACGACGAGTAATGTTTGGAAAATTTTTTTTCAAAACTTCCTGACGAAATGGGTTGAGTTCTGACTGGAACCTGCATTGCATTCCCGCCTCTTCGAAACCGGCATCAAAGCCACCGATGCCAGCAAAAAAAGAGTTAAAGCCTATTAGTCGCATATCAGCCAAGTATTTTTTAAAAACACAGCCTTTAGCCTCTTCTGATCAAATTTGAACCCAAAGCTGGCACATCGTTTGGCAATTTTTTTTAATCCTGAAGCTTCAACATACACCATGTGTACGAGATATCGTTTTAAAACTGTCAGCACAACAAGAATTAGCTATTGTCATGTAGTGAATCCCACCGCTGGTCATATCTTACTTTTTGCTGATATCAATATATCGCGTGTATGTGTTAGGATGTTTATAACGAATAATTTCGTGAATAACGCGTACACTGCCCCCGCATTATTAAGTTCAGTGACAAATTGACGGAAACGCTATGCCAACTTGCCGTTATATTGCAAAGATCCAAGTATGAGTTTTGAAAAAAGTCAATAATTGCTTTGGCACTAAACCTATCTTACTTATTCCAATGAATAAAAAGGGTACATCTTTTCACTTTACATGCGAACTATGTTGCCCTCAGTGGAGACCAAGCTTTTTCCAGTCTTCACTAGAAAGCCTCCTCACACCGCCCATAAGCACAGCTCCCCATTTTTTTGTGTTAATGCCTTCACTCATTTTGAGAGTAAAAAATTTCTCCCTGAAATTAATTGGCTCAATTTCTTGTACGTCTCTAAGTTTTAGTTGTTTAACTGGAGTTGCTAAAAAATATTCGACGTGCTCTGGGGTTTTTTGGATTCTTTTAGTTACATCTGCTACCGTGGCATATCCAATAATATTACCCTGCATGGATTTAGCACCAGCAACGTAAAAACAAACTCTATCTCCAGATTGGATTTTATCTTTGAAGCTAGTACGGTCATAGATGTCCCAAAGGGCTTTCCGCATTCGCTTTTTAGTTAAAACATACGCACTGCCAAGCTTTTCTGAACTGGCAAGATAAGGGTCGCTGGTGACGAGTATATAGTGGCTTTTTGAGCCTTTTTGCTTCTCGCGCTCTTGGCTAAGAGACATATTTAGACCTCAGATTTAAATAAGACTGTCGCTGCCTACACGCAGTTCGGTTGATACACAATATGTAGATTAAGGTGCTGCGAACTAAAAATTAAAATAAACACTGAAAAGTAAGTTAAATACGTTGTGAAAGCTCAACTGTAGAGCCGCTTAATAACTAGTTTTCAGTAAGTAGTCATAGCTAAAATCCTTGCCTCAACCTGGATAAATTGTTGCCAAGAGCTTCAATATTGTCACAATTTCTAGAGTAACAGAATTGAGCTGATAATGACGATTATCAAGACATTGTAATATTTCGTGCAGGAGGTTCGTATATTGGCAAAGCAATTCATGTTCTTGAGATTTTTGGTAATAAGAAATGTAACTCCTCAGTCGATGAGGTGCTTGTTGCTCGCGAAGGCTTCGACGCAAAATCTGAAGGAAACCTGCGCAATGCATACATTGAAAGCATTGGTTTTACTGACTCTGGTGGTGATGGTGACCGCGACACTGACATTCTTTTGTTCATCAATGGCAATCTTAAAGTCCCACAAGGTTCGTTTTTGCGTGGCAGTGGTAGCATGAATATGGCTTATGTGAAGGCAGGCAAAAATAGTAACCTGAAACTAATCAAAGAACCTGCGTTCAGAAAAAAATAGTTAATTTGACGAAACAGCTCAGACCACAGTGATCAAAAACTTTCTCCGGACTGCATTTTTTTATTAGCATATTATAATTGGTGGATGATCAGGATTTGATTGTGAATTTATTTCAGCAATAATTCGGTGCAGAATCTTTTTCACTGCGTAATTAGCGATATTTGATTTGAGTGACCTATTCGCAATTTCTTCACCAACTTCGGTAGCCAATGCCTCATATCTCTTCGCGGTTTTAGTTAGCAAAGTATGGTTATTATTCGTAATTAAGACTTCGTGTTGTTCAATGAGCCTGTTCATTAATTTAACCAGTGCACCAGTACTGCTTTCAATTTTCCGTGCTTTGTTACTGCTATAATAACTTCTACTTTGTCCTAACCATTCTATTGAGAAATCGTCGGAACTTAGTGGGGAGATGGTGTT
>JABAYZ010000223.1:5179-5438 GCA_018608735.1 Flavobacteriaceae bacterium
CCAACTTCTGCAGCCAATGCCTCATATCTCTTCGCTGTTTTAGTCAGCAATTGATGGTCCGTATTATTAGTCATTAAGACTTCGTGTTGAGAGATGAGCCTCTTCATTAGTTTCACGAGTGCTTTGTTACTTGCTTCATATCCTCTTGCTTTGTTGCTGCTATAATAACTCCTACTTTGTCCCAACCATAATATGGAAAAATCATCCGATGAGAGTGGAGAGATTGTGTTTATTCTGTTATAAATGCTTTCTGTAAATG
>JABAYZ010000057.1:0-273 GCA_018608735.1 Flavobacteriaceae bacterium
CGTATCATGGACGTGTCTCGGAAATTAGAAAACTAGATGAACTTTCAGAAATCAAATTTTGGGGTTACCTCGTGCATAATGCCAGATCATTTCAAGAAGTTGTGAGTGCAATAGTCGAATTATATCAATCTGTTTCACCCAAAATGTGGTTGAACCTCGCTGAAAAGCACTGGTCTAGGACTGGGGATTTTATTTACACGACTGGTGTTCCTGATCTAATTGTCTGGGGACGCAATGAGTTTGAATTAGTGGAAATAAAGTCACCATCAGATA
>JABAYZ010000057.1:283-5418 GCA_018608735.1 Flavobacteriaceae bacterium
AGTTTGCCAGGAGCATTCGTTCAAATCAAGAGTCACTAACTCGCCGCAGATTGCGTCTTATGGAACTCGTTTTGTTGTTATAACGTGAAAATTTAAGGGATCGGAAGTAATGCTTGTCTAGAAAATGGAATTTAATCAATTGCGCAAATCATGAACTTTGACTTTAGTACCAAACAAGTCGTTCGCTATCCCTACAACATGCTCATGATGTGTAAAATATAAAGCCTGACCAGTATTTGATATTTCACCCATTAAGCGCAGGGCGGCTGCAGTCCTATTATTATCAAACGTTTCCATAATGTCATCTGCAACAAATGGTAAGATCATATCATCTGAGACATATTGCTTGTACCCAGCAAGTCTTAGCGCAAGATATAGTTGAAAGCGTGTTCCTTTAGACATTTCTGAAACAGCAACGGAGCGTTTATCACTCTCGCGCATAGCCAACAGAATCTCGTTATTTCCATCGGTTTGGGTTCGGAGTGCATTGTACTTCTCAGCTGTTAAAGCGCGAAATGCAATTTCTGTCTCAGAGAGCATTCCACTTTTGTGCTGCTCTCTGTAATTAGAGATAGCTTGACGCGCTGCCATTACCCCTAAACGTAAACTCAAAGCTTTTTTCGTTTTTTCGGCTAAGTCCGCGAGTAGCGTCTGTCTTTTTTCCTCAAGTTGTGCAGGTAGACTGTCACCACCTACTTTTTCTAGTGCATCATTTGCTGCCCTTAAATCGCCGATTTTAACGCCATAGTCACTTTCAGCATCTTCTAAGTCGGATGAAATTGAGGCTAGCTGAGATTGCAGTTCAAGCAAATTATTTGTAGTTAATACATCTTCTGCATCCGACATCTCCTCACAGCTTAAGCGGTCAAGAATTAGCTGCTCTAAACGTTTAATTTCATTTCTTAACGTGACAGCTTTTTGAGATAACTGAATAGCATCTATAAGTTCTTCAATGTTGTTTATTTCAACTACATTTTGATAGGGCTCTGATAACTCGCTAAGTTTATTTTCCAGCTGCTCAATAGCAGAATTTGCGCTGGAAATAATGTTGTCCGCTTCCTTAATTTTTTCAACAATTCCCTTTGCACGTTCATTCGTCACAAGTGCATTGTTTAATCTATTCTGTAGTTTTTGAGCGATAATCAGCGGTTCGTCGGCACTAGGCTCATCCAGCTTTGTTGATAAGTCTTTCACTTGGTCAGAAAATGTATCACGATCTTTTTCCATAGCGCTTACGCGTCGTGTTATCTTGATTTTTTCATTCTGCTTTAAAAGTAACTGTCGAAGTGTCGGCAACTTCAAAATAAATTTATCCATGTTGCCAATGCCATCTGATAGTGGTTTCGTAATTGCTCCCCAACGTGACTGAATCGCCGCAATTTTTTTCTCGCAGTCCGAAACTTCTGACTCTCTACCTGTTAAATTTTTCTGAGCTCTCTCGACAGAATTCTTATGCTCTTCATACTTTGCTTTAGATTTCGTTAATGAGTCGATCGTGCTTATGGCAAGATTATTTAAAGCCCTTAAGTCTTCTCCATTGTCGACACCAAGAGCTCCCGTCATTAAATTCGAAACTCGGTTCACTTCGGCTTCGATATTTTTGAAAGCTTCAGTTTTATCTTTCAATTCAAGTTTAATACGTTGTGCGTTTTGAAGTTTCGTTTGCCACGCGGTTAAATCTCTCGGATCAAAATGCTCTGGAAGACTTAATTTAGTAAACAAGTCATCCATTTTTGACTTATTTTCTTCAAATTCTTCACTGGCTTTCGAAAGTTGCTGTTTCCGCGTTTTCATTAAAGCCTCAGCTGCTGAAACTTCCGCTTCTAACTCTCTTAAACGGGCTAAATTTTCTGATGCTAAAATTCGTGAGTCTTGCACTAAATCATATTCACGCATCGATTGTTCAAATTCGTTAGCAGTAGAAGACGATAAACTTTCAATATGTGTAGACCAGAGCGTATCCCTATTTTCCTTTATCTCTTTAGCGTTGTTCGTGAGGTCAGCAATTTCTGACGCTTTAATTGTATCTAATCTCGCTTGTACTGCATTATAGTTTGCTTCTGCTTCATCAACGGAAGCTTTGGCTTTTTTCTGAGCATCTAGTAAATCAGCATAATTTGATGCAAATCTGTTTGCCTCATTTTCAGATAACTTGACGGTGTCCAACAACTCTTTCGTACCAGTCCAAGGCGCAAGATCGTGAAATGCCCTGTCTAGAGAGCCCGTGGTTTCATCCAATGCTTTAGAATTCATATCCTTTGAAATAAGGAGATGATTAGGATCTACCTCTTTGAACAATAACTCTATTGGGTGTGGATCAGTCACTGAGCTATCTTGCAAAGTATTTTCTTGTTGCAGATCTTCAAAAGCTTCTAGAGCCGCCGACATTTCTTTACGCGAATTACTCAGTTGATTAATCTCTGACCGATACTCGTTAGCAAGCTCTTCTAGTTCAGCCAGAACAATCTCGTTAATTTGTTCAAAATCGTCTGCGGTGAATTCAAGTCCAGCCAAAAGGTCATCGATATCGTCCGTTAAAGAGCTCAATTCTAACTCTCTTTTGGGAATATCCTCTAACGCAGTTTGAGCCCGCGCTTTAGGAACATCCAGAAGGAATTTCAGCACTTCTTCCTCTTTAACAATCGCTTCGTCTAACTTAGTGTCGCTAAGTTTGTCTTGTTCTATAGTTTTTTGATTTTCACCATTCCTTAGATTTGCTTTTTCATTCACTAAAGAAATCCGAAGATTTTCTGCAGTGGTTAAGTGAGTTTCTGGTACTGCAGGATATAACTCTACCTCTGCTAAATTGGATTGGTGTTTGCGCAAGGTATCGAAGGGCTCCAAGCAATCAATAATTATTTGGATTTTAAGTTTTTGGCTGATTAAATCATCACGCAGTATCTTAGAGCTAGACAACAATTTTGATGCGCTATCTTTTCGCTCTTTAAGATTACGATAGGTACTGGCAGGAATATCTACTGATCGGATCTCATCGTTTATATCTTTCAAGTTACGCTTCAGTTCAGCGAGTTCGGTTTTCCTTGCACGTTTCTTGGAAAAAGCATCGACCTCTGATCGCGCATCTTCCAGAACTGAGCCAAGATCTGTGAGACCTGCAGCGGCAGAAAACAATAGTTCTCCCAGATCGCCCTGACTTGCCAATATGTCATCACCACCAGCTTCAATTGTATCATCATCTAAAGAAAACATTGCACGATACTGATCGCGATCAATGCCACGCAAGCCGCTCGCGAGTATTCCAGCAGGCACAGTTTCACCGGCTGGGTTGATCAAGTCATTTTTGGATTTTTTTATTCGAATGAGATCGACAGCCTCGCCGCCTATTTCCAGCGCTCCACCAATTCGCATATTCTCATAATCATGCAGGAAATTGTACTTGCTTCGATTGGGTATTCCAAAAAGCAGATCAAGAAAGCCCTCAAATGAAGTCGACTTTCCCGCCTCATTAGGACCATAAATGATGTGCAGGTCTATATCCGATTCATGTTTCGCGCCAAAGTCGATAGTAAAATCTGTAAAATGCCCATAACGAATTAGATCTAACCGCCGAAGTCTCATGAAGATGTCTCCCGTTCTCCAGATAGCATCCTCGCTGATATTTCCTTTATTCCTTCCTCTAAAAAAACTTTAATTGCATGGGACCGTTCGCTCTCATCTTCTCCAAATAAGTATCGAATTTCTGGGGGTAACTCTGAGATTATTTCCTCAATTTCTTGCTCAGCTCGAAGGTTGAAACTCGCATTTTCGAGCAGTCCTTCCATCGAGTTTATTAATTCACTACGAGCGTCATCGGATCCAATTTCTATAGATATTGGTTCTAATTTGTTTACTATTTTATCGATCCAAATTGAACCGATAGTTTGCGCAATTCCCGAAACCTGTTCGTAGAAAAGATCAAAGTCTCTTCTGATTTTCCATGCAAGAGATGTGCTTCCCATGATCTCAATTCGAATAATTTTATGTTGTGATCGCTCATCTACTAAATTTGAAATTGCAAGTTTTATGGCATCTAATGCATCGCGCCATTCAACCACATCGCTCAAGCTTACTTCAATTTGCGAAAATTCCACGGTGGAAGTGTGACGCTCTTCTATCGTTACTGATTGACCATCAAATTCAACGAGGGTTACGGATTTGCTTCCCCGCTCACCAATGTCTCGTCCCTGAGGCATACCCGGCATTACAATGTACGGAGACTTTGAATGGACAGTTCTAACGTGTATGTGACCTAAAGCCCAATAGTCGAAGCCATGACTTTCTAGATCGGCGATACTGCATGGCGCATATGGATCATGCTGTGAACTTCCAGACAAGCTAGTATGGAGCAGACCCACATTGAAATATCCAGGCTCAGGCGACTTGAATTTTGATAACAAACTGTCTGGTGCGTGGGGTTTGGCGAAGCTGACCCCATGTATTGCGGTTTGCTTTTCCGGGATTTTTATACATTCCCCATGTCCAGAAAATACCTGAACATTAGGTGGGAAAGCGAGTTCTCTTGTAAGAACGCTTTCCGCATCATGGTTTCCTTTTATGATGAATACAGAAATGCCTGACTTATTTAGTCTCTCTAGTTCACTCAACAGAAACGCTGCTGTCTTCATACTGCGCATGTCACCGTCGTACAAATCACCCGCGATTACTAAAGCATCCACTCTTTCTTCAATACAAAGATCTACGATCGTCTCTAGAGCCCGACGCGTGGCATTACCCACCATTTCGGCTAATCCCTGATCTTTCAACGCCAACGACTTGAGCGGAGCATCAAGGTGAAGATCTGCAGTGTGTATAAACTTAAACATATTAAACTTCGCAATACTCGAGATTATCCGGCTGAAGTAGCTTTATTGTCGAGATCAGTAAACCATTGCCGATTAGGACAAATCAAGAAAAACAATATTTGATTTATTCAAGCCAAAAATTCCAATGCATTATTTCAAGCTGTAAATTGGTCACTTCCAAGGTGCATCTTTTCATCTGTGAACTCCCAACCACCATTGGCAGTAAAGTCACCATTAAACTGATTATTACTAAAGTGTTTCGATAGCAGCTCTCATCTTATTCTCGTTTATATCGATGTATCGGATTGTTGTGTTTAAATGCTTGTGGCGAGC
>JABAYZ010000292.1 GCA_018608735.1 Flavobacteriaceae bacterium
GTGCTATCGTTAGGGGTTGAGGGTGGATTTGGGCCCTTTGGAATACGGAGTAGCTTAGGCGTATTGGAGTCTGAAGAAGAGAAGCCAATGGGGGCTCAAGTGTTGTTTGAAAGACCAACTGACCGTTGGCAGTAGGTTGAATACTGGCCGTTGGGCCCAAAACCACAGCCAATGGGTTGGGAAGTTCAAGATGGTGATACACCAGCAGTTGTCCTCGATTGAGTTGTAATTGATTGCGAATTTTGAGTGCGGTTTGAATATGGCTTACATCCGCGTTATCTAAATGGAGTGCTGAAAGCTCCAGTACGTTTTGGGTACTTCTAAGGTATTGAGGGGAGGGGGTGGTTTTGTGTAAATATAATGTACCTAGCCCAGAAATCGGGGCATCGATTTGATTGTGGGTTTCTTGGGAACTAAGGATGGTCTGTGGATGTCCTAACGTGAAACTTGTCTGCTCTTTTATATAGAGTTGGGCAAACCCCGAAAAACTCCATAAACATACTAGTAATTTGAAGTAATGCCGCATATTAATGTTATGTTACAGTACAAATAACGCTACTAGTTTAGTGGTCTGAAAGCGCTATGTAATAAACGGCTAAATAATGTAATAAACGGCAATTATACTGTAAGGAACGTTTAATTTAGGGGGAAACCGCTGTAGTACAGCATTTGGATTAGAGTTTGCGAACGCTGGTTTGACCATTAGGCCTAGTCCTAGAATGATCATGACAATTGTGCATCGACTTTAGGGCTGAAGTTTCAATTCATTTTTTTTACAAAATGATAGCCTAATTTTTGAAATCCCTCTTTTTCGTAAAATTTTTGAGAGGGTGCGTTGTCGATATAGGCATTGAGTTCAATGGCTTGATAGCCTTTAGATTTGACATAGTTCTCAATCCAATTGATAAACTGTGTCCCTAAACCTTTGTTTCTGTAAGGGTCCTCGATAAATACATGGTCCAATTCAACACTGCGGCCTGAGTAGTGTCGTGTACAAAACCATAAACCGGAAACACCAATGAGCTGACCACGATCATACACGCCAACACACTCATAATTTTGAGCGACCATCTCCTTAAAACGTTCCAAAAGAAGGGGTTCAGTAATATGAGGTTTCGACATTTTTTTGACTAATGGCACAACGGTTTCAATAGCATCTGCTGGGATTATTTTGAATTCAAACTGCATTTAAAGAGGATTTAGTAGTCAAAAATACAACTATTTTTTTAGCATCTAAATTAGCAATCTGATCTGAGTTTTATTTTAATCTTCTTATATTTGACCACGTTAAAAAAAACGAGATTATGAACAAGAAAGTTATTTTAATGATTTTGGATGGCTGGGGTAAATCTCCAGATCCAAAAGTGTCCGCAATTGATAATGCAAATACCAAATATATTGATTCTTTATATACCAATTATAGCCATGCGAGTCTGCGAACTGACGGCCTACATGTTGGGCTTCCAGAGGGTCAAATGGGAAACAGTGAAGTGGGACATATAAATTTGGGTGCTGGACGTATTGTATATCAGGATCTTGCCAAAATAAACTTAGCTGTTAGCAACGATACCTTAAAAGATGAAACGGTGTTAATAAATGCCTTAGACTATGCAAAGACGAATCAAAAAGCAGTGCACCTTCTAGGATTAGTCAGTGATGGTGGGGTACATTCACACTTAAACCATCTCTATGGACTTCTAGACGTCATTGACCAACATGGTATTGAAACGTCTTTTATTCATGCCTTTACGGACGGTCGTGATGTAGATCCAAAATCGGGATATGGATTTATTTCGGAGTTGGAAACGCGCTTAGAAACGTCTTCTACAAAACTGGCTACGATCACTGGACGTTACTATGCGATGGATCGTGATAACCGTTGGGAACGTGTAAAAATTGCGTATGATGCCTTGGTTAATAGTGAAGGGCTGTATTCTACCAATGCAACAAAAACAATTCAAAATAATTACGATGACGGCTTAACCGATGAGTTCTTGAAACCGATCATTATGACGAATGAAAACAATACTCCTGTGGCCAAAATTGAAGATGGCGATGTGGTGTTGTTTTTTAATTTCAGGACAGATCGCGGAAGAGAATTAACCGAAGTATTAAGTCAGAACGACAATCACGAGTACAATATGCACAAGTTAAATTTGCATTATGTAACGATGACCAATTATGATGATAACTTTAAAGGAATTGAAGTTATTTTCAACAAGGATAACGTTACAAATACACTTGGAGAGGTTCTGGAATCGCACGGCAAAACCCAATTAAGAATTGCCGAAACAGAAAAATATCCACATGTGACATTTTTCTTTTCTGGAGGGCGTGAACTTCCGTTTGAGGGCGAATCGCGAATTTTGAAAAATTCACCTAAAGTGGCAACATATGATCTTCAACCAGAAATGAGCGCATTTGAACTTAAAGATGCACTTGTAACAGAACTGAAACAAGAAACACTTGATTTTGTATGTTTAAATTTTGCCAATGGCGATATGGTTGGACATACAGGAGATATGGATGCAGCAATCAAAGCTTGTGAAGCGGTTGACACTTGTGTGGAAGCGGTGATCACAACAGCACTAGAGCACAACTATACGACTTTACTTATTGCCGACCATGGAAACTGCGAAACGATGATTAACCCCGATGGGTCACCCAATACAGCCCACACTACCAATCCCGTACCCATCATTTTAATTGATAAAGAATTGACCGCTATAAAAGACGGCGTTCTTGGCGATATTGCCCCAACAATTTTGAAACTTATAGGCATTGAAAAACCCGAAGTAATGACCCAAAGTAGCTTGATCTAAATTAATTGTCATGGACTTAACCAAAACCTTTACCCTCGCCATTGACTTTGATGGCACAATTGTGGAAGATGCATACCCAAAAATTGGGAAGCCAAAACTATTTGCGTTTGAAACCTTAAAAAAACTACAACAAGATGGCCATCGCTTGATACTTTGGACGTATCGGTACGGAAAAACACTGCATGAAGCCGTTGAGTTTTGTAAAGAAAATGGACTTGAATTTTATGCTGTGAACTGTAGTTTTCCGAACGAAGAATACAACCCTAAAAAAAGCAGAAAAATAAATGCAGACCTTTTTATCGATGATAGAAATGTGGGAGGCTTTTATGGATGGGGCGAAATTTACCAACTGCTATCCGATAGTGACAACCCTTTATCACTGCCAAAGAAAAAAAGATTTTTAGGTTTGTTTAAGTCTTAAAACTTTAAGACAACTCTAACAAAATCAAGGCTGTAAAACCAACTAAAAACTGCTTTAATTAAGTATCTTTGGGCATAATTTTTTTACTATGCTCACGCTTAAATCAAAAGAAGAAATCGAACGCATTCGCGAAAGTGCCCTCATTGTTTCCAAAACATTAGGGATGCTTGCTAGCGAAGTAAAGCCTGGTGTGACGACCCTACACTTAGATGCGCTTGCAGAAACGTTTATCAGAGACCACGGAGCAATCCCTGGGTTTTTGGGGATGTACGGATTTCCAAACACACTCTGTATGAGTCCAAACGATCAAGTGGTTCATGGCATTCCCAACAACACACCACTGGTAGAAGGTGATATTATTTCGATTGATTGTGGTGCCCTGAAAAATGAATTTTACGGCGATCATGCTTATACCTTTGCCGTTGGAGAAATTGATCCCGAAACTGAAAAGTTACTAGACGTTTCAAAGGCATCGCTTTATGAAGGTATTCGCGCCTTTAAACACAATAATCGTGTGGGTGATGTGGGCTATGCCATTCAAAATTATTGTGAATCACATGGCTATGGTGTGGTTAGAGAACTTATTGGACATGGTATTGGTCGTATCATGCATGAAGAACCCGAAATGCCAAATTATGGCAAACGCGGTCGTGGAAAAAAATTCCAAGAAGGCATGGTCGTGGCTATCGAACCGATGATTAATATGGGAACGCATAAAATCAAACATCACAACGATGGATGGACGATTACGACCAAAGACAACAAGCCCAGCGCCCATTTTGAACACAATGTCGCCCTTGTAGATGGACAACCAGAATTATTATCAACCTTCGCTTATGTTTATGAAGCGCTAGGTATAAAAAGCAATGAAGAAGATGGATTACGAATCAATCCATTAACACTATAATTAACCAATACATGAGTCGCTTAAACGAAATTGAATTACAGCTAGATCCCCTTCGTGAACAACTAAAATTACATCCTTTATACGCTACACTTTCCAACATGGATGATGTAGCTGTGTTTATGGAAAACCATGTGTTTGCCGTTTGGGATTTTATGTCCTTATTAAAATCACTTCAAAATCACTTAACCTGTGTGAATGTGCCCTGGACCCCAAAAGGCAAAGGATCTACAGCACGGTTTATCAACGAAATCGTGATGGCGGAAGAAAGTGATGTCAACGAACTCGGAGTACCAATGAGCCACTACGAAATGTACATTGATGCTATGGATCAAGTCCATGCAGATACTAGCCACATTGGACTGTTTATTAACGCCATTGAAAACGGTGACAGTATTGAAAGAGCCGCCAAAAGAATTGATTTGCAAGCGCCGATTCTTGAGTTTATACAATTCACTATGGAAGTGGTGAACTCCAACAAACCACACTGCATTGCTTCGGCATTTACGTTTGGAAGAGAAGATGTGATTCCAGATATGTTTTTAGAAATCGTGAACCAGTCACAAACTCAAGACAACGATCAAAGCTATGGTAAACTACTCTACTATTTGAAGCGTCATATCGAATTAGATGGCGACGAACACGGCCCTATTTCATTGAAGATGGTAGCGGAACTTTGTGGTAAAGATGATGCCAAATGGGAAGAAGTGTTGGAAACTGCCAAAGAGGCTTTAAAGTTACGTCTTAAACTATGGGATCATATTACAGATACTATTTTAAAACTAAAAACATTAGAAGTCGTGTAAACCATTTAAATTTTGAAAACGTTTTTTAAGTTTATTTTAAATTTTATACCAAGGCCGTTGCTCATTAAAATGAGTTACGTCGCCCAACCGGTTCTCGTTTTATTCTTGAAAGGTAGCAGCTACACAGACCCCATTGATGGCAAAAATTTTCGGAAATTTTTACCCTATGGCTATGGGAAGCCACGTGAAAATGTGCTCTCTCCCTCTACCCTTTCGCTGGAACGTCACCGTTTATTATGGTTGTATCTAAAAAACGGAACCGACTTTTTTAGCACCCCAAAAAAGGTATTGCATTTTGCTCCCGAGCAAGCCTTTCATAAACGATTTAAAAAAATAAAACATTTTGACTATGTGACTACCGATTTGAATTCCCCTATTGCGATGGTCAAAGCCGATATTTGCAAACTCCCTTTTGAGTCTGATAGTTTTG
>JABAYZ010000186.1 GCA_018608735.1 Flavobacteriaceae bacterium
ATTTTATAGTGAAGGTACTCCCTCTGCCTTTTTCACTTTCAACAGAAACAGAACCTTGATGATTTTCAACAATTCTTTTGACATTTGCTAATCCAAGTCCATGACCTTTTACGTTATGTAAATCTCCGGTATATTCCCTATAGAACTCTTCAAATATACGCTTTTGTACGGCTTTATTCATTCCCTTGCCTTGATCTTTAACACTTAATAAAATATTATTCCCAACATTTTCAGTGTACACATCTATTTTTGGCGCCTCATTAGAGTATTTTACTGCATTGTCCAAAATGTTTACAATTACATTTGTAAAATAGGTTTCATTGGCTAAGACGGACGATTTGGCAGCGTTAAAATGGGTTTTAATATAGCCACGCCTATCCTCTACAATAAGTTCAACATGCGTGATTGCATCTTCAATCAAATCGTTAAGTTTTAGGCGAGATTTACTAATGTTTAGTTGTTTTTTTTGGAGTTGAGAGATTCGCAAAACATTTTCAACCTGAGCATTCATTCGTTTATTTTCGTCTTTAATCATTCCAAGATAGCGTTTTACTTTTTCTTGGTCATTGATTATTTTTGGATTTCTAATGGCATCTAATGCTAAATTAATGGTAGCAATAGGGGTTTTGAATTCATGCGTCATATTATTTATGAAATCCGATTTCATTTGCGATATTTTACGCTGCTGAATCAATTGATACAATGCACTTGTATATGCTATAATAATAATTAAGGTAAATAACACTGATAAAAGTGTAACTCCAATAATCGAAGAAATAATAAACTTTTTACGTTCTGGAAAATTGATGAAAAGTTTAAAATCACTTTCATCATTATCATCCAAAAAAATAGGCGCTCCCATGATAGGAGTTAAGGATTGGTCGAAGTTAGGCGATTGAATTTTAGTTCCAATATCATTCTGATAAATAGCAAATTCAAAATCGATATCAATATTATCTTCTTTTAATTTTTTGCTTAATAATTTCTGAATCCCCTCTGTTGATACACGCTGATGTATTGGAGTGTTTTTGATTTCGGATTTATATTGAGATTCAAAAGTGGCCTTTTGTAATTTATCCATATTCAAAACTTTCTCAAAAGACTGTTCAGAAATAGAAATCAAATCGCCACCAAAAGCATTATTGTCATAAATTTTAGTGGTTGTTTTTCCTTTAAAATTACTCAATCCTAAGCTATCTGTATTAAAATCAATAAGCGAAGGAACCTTAAAGTTTTCTTCAAGAATTCCTGTGTTATAAATTATAATTTGATTGGTCGTATTGTTTTGTTTATAAACAGTAATGTTTCGGATTGCTGTAGTATCGGGTTCTTTACCATCTGTTATAATTTTGTTGAGAGCTTTGACGTATTTTTTATATTCAATGTCAGCCACCTGATTTGTGGTATATGTCAATGCTTTTTTTACATTAAATGTAAATTGCTCTTCTTTTGTTTCAAGCGAATTATTAATATAATAGGCTTGAACAAAAATAATTCCAATGAGTGATAAGCTCATCAAAATGACCAATAAAGTGAACAATTTTTTATTCATTAATCAAAATTAAGATTTTAAATTATGTTAAAATACGTTTTAACCTTAGCTTAACAAAAATGTTAAATTTTTAGGAATTATTTAATTTTTTCAGGATTTCAGTATGAATACTATAGACCTCAGCCTGGGTGTCTTTTAGCGTTTTATTATGAATCACAAAATGGGATTGCTGTATTTTTTCGAGCTCTGAGAGCTGATTTTTTATAATTAATTCAACTTCTGTTTTGGTTTTTTGATCCCTTTGAATAACCCGCTGTATACGTGTTTCCTTGGGAGATGTTACCGTAAGGATAAAGTCAAAAAGATGCTGTGATTCCATTTCAAAAAGAATAGCTACTTCCTTAATGACATAGGGCGTGGTTTGTTTAGAAAGCCAAGCATCAAAATGAATAGCTAGCTTTGGATGTACTATTGCATTTATTTGTTCTAATAACGACTTATCAGCAAAGATTTTAGAGGCAATAAAAGTCCTATTAAGTTGGCCATCTATATAACAGTGATCTCCAAGCAACTGTACAAGTTCTTGTTGAACACTTTTAGAATGCTGCATCAATAGTTTGGCTTCATCATCGGCAATATAAACAGGCACTCCTAGGGCTTCAAACATACGAGCAACTGTAGTTTTTCCACTTCCAACTCCTCCAGTAAGTCCAACAATTTTACTCATTTTTAGGGGTTATTACATACTCCAGTTGGGAGGCGTTTAATTTTGCTGTTTTGACCGTTTCTGGTTGCTTTACTAAAACAGGGTTTAAATATATATTATCAGAACTTAGTTCATTAAAATCACATTCTACAGCAAAATGACTCGCATCAATATTATTATAGGCTTTTAAAGTGGCATAAAAAACTACTGAAATTTCATTAGGAAAAAAATTAACCGTTAAGTGTTCAGGAACATTCACAATTGTAACCGGGACATTGACACTGCCTTCAGTAAATTTTTCAACCTCAGCCTTAACCGAAACCTTTTGTTCTGAATACGTGATTTGTTTAGAGATTTTAGGGATATCCAATGCAATAACGGCATCAACATTTGAATTCACAGCGCTCAAATTCAAAATTTTGGTTCGTATCGAAGAAATCGTTTTTAAAATAGACTCGGGCCCCATAAGTATAATCGAGTCGGGTTCAGAACGAAATGGATGAACCAAGTCATACCCTAAAGCGAAGGTGGGATTTACTAAAACTTCAACTGGAATTTTTTTGACAAATTGACGATCGTAAGGAAATAAAATAGTGTCAGGGTTAATAGATTTTACCGTGATTTTTGCATCAAAATGATTTATAATTTTTTCGAGCTGATTGCGTTCTGTCCAAAGATAATGGGAATTATCCTTATTTAATTCTGAAAAATCGACCTTAATGATTGGAACCTCAATGTAATATTTTAACAGCTCAAACCCTTTACCTGAGAGCGTCACATTTATTGTTTTGGCTTCCTTAGAAATCAGGACTTCGTTCGCCTCTAATCGTGTGGGTTTCAACTCAAATTTAACTGTTTGTGTATATGTGTTTGACAATTTTACGAGTAATGAAATTAGAAACGATAAAAACAAGAACAACACAAACACGTTCAAACGTTTTCCTTGAACTAAATTAGATTTTATATTTTTATTTTGTTTTATCATTGTGCTCTAAAAAATAAATTAGGAAACAACAGGGTTTCATTTTTAGATGAAAGCGTCAACTTTAAGGTCGCTTTTAAAAATCCAAACCCATAGCCAAAAAACTGAATAGCAATGGCAGGCAGTACCAAAAAAGCTACAATACTGTTGTTTGAAGCGCGAAAAGCACCAATCATAGCCGCTAAGAAATATAGTCCGTATAGCATCAAAAACCAATAAAATCCGAGTATAGCAAACAAGATACTTCCTACAAAACCTAAGCTAAAAAGTGTTGGAAACCAATAGGTCAAACGTTTGGATTGTGGATGCCATTTGTTAAGTATAGGGCGGGCTTGCCCAAATTTATGGACTTGTGTATAAAAACTTTCTAAGGATATGCGGCGTTTATGAAATACAAAGGCTTCGGGAATAAGGTGGAGATGATAACCCATTTCTTTGAGTCGAATGGACAAATCGGGATCTTCACCAGGGTGAATACGTCCAAACCCCCCTGTAGCTTGAAAGGCTCCTTTAGAAATCCCCATATTAAAACTTCGGGGTTCATAATTTTCATCGGAAATTTTTCCACCGCGAATTCCGCCCGTAGTCATATAAGATGTCATCGAAAAATTGATGGCTTTTTGGAAATCCGTAAAGCTGTCTTTGGCAGCATCTGGCCCTCCAAACCCATCCACATACTTCGTATTTAGTTTAGACATAACGGCTTCTAAATATGTTGGAGGAAGAATACAATCCGAATCTAAAATAATAAAATAACGCCCTTTGGCGCGTTCCATACCATAGTTTCTAGAATGTCCGGGCCCTGTATTTTCTTTGGCATAATAGCTAATTTTAAGAAGATCTTGAAACTGATCTACAATGCGTTTTGAATCTAAAGTTGAGCCATCTTCAATGATCACTATTTCAAACGTCTTAGGCGATTCTAAAGCACAAAAGCTTTCTAGAAGTTCTCTAATTTCTTCTGGACGGTTAAAAACTGGAATGATAAACGAAAAATCACTTGCAATCATAGTGACAAAGTTACACAAAGTGATTGAATTGTAGTGAGTTGATGTGGTATAAAAAAAGTCTCACTAATTTCTTAGCGAGGCTTTATATTTATTAAAACTTAAATTTTAATTTTTAATCACTCGTACAGTATCAAAAGTAAGCGTCTGACTCTAATCCAGACGAGTTAATAGCAGTTGATGTTGAGTTTGGTGTCGATTTCACAACCGTTTGCTCTAACGTATTGTAAAATGGTGAGCCTTTCCTTAACACCTATGCATCATCTTCCGTAAAAGTGTCCATTACAGCGTCACTGACCCCCATATTACTAAAACCGCCATCATTGAACAAGTTTTGAAGGGTTACACGTTTTGTTAAATCGCTAAATAGAGAGACTGTATAGTTGGCACAATCCAAAGCTGTGGCATTTCCTAAAGGCGACATTTTATCGGCATAGGCAATAAAGCCATCAAACCCTTTTACGCCTTTACCCGCAGTGGTTGGCGTTGGCGATTGTGAGATGGTATTGACACGAACATTTTTGTCACGTCCAAAAAAGTAACCAAAACTTCTGGCAATACTTTCTAAATAAGCCTTGTTATCTGCCATATCATTATAATCTGGAAACACACGTTGTGCTGCCATATAGGTTAGCGCTACAATACTCCCCCATTCGTTCATGGCATCATGCTTATACAATGTTTGCATGACCTTGTGAAAAGACATCGCAGAAACATCGGTTCCTTTTTGCGTCCAATCGTATTTTTGATCGGTATAGGCGCGGCCTTTTCTTACATTGATGGACATCCCAATAGAGTGCAATACAAAATCAAGTTTACCACCTAAAATCTCCATGGACTGTTGTACTAAATTTTCTAAATCTTCAATAGAAGTAGCGTCTGCTGCAATCACTTGAGACCCTGTTTTTTTTGCCAATTCATCTATCTGCCCCATTCGCATTGCAATGGGTGCATTTGACAATACAAACGTACCGCCTTCTTCATGAACACGCTCTGCTGTAATCCAAGCGATTGAGTTGGGATCTAAAGCTCCAAAAATAATTCCGCGTTTTCCTTTTAATAAATTGTAAGACATAATGATATATTTAAGTGTCGATTTTTATTTAATTTCTGGGCAAAGATAACATTAATTCAATAACTG
>JABAYZ010000046.1 GCA_018608735.1 Flavobacteriaceae bacterium
ATGAAATTGATTCGGTTTTAATTGATGATGCTCGAACGCCATTAATCATCTCTGGTCCCATTCCACAAGGCGACCGACATGAATTTATGGAGCTAAAACCAAAAGTGGAAGACATTGTTGGCATTCAGCGTAAATACCTTACCGGCATATTGGCAGAAGCTAAAAAAATGATTGCATCTGGAGACACTAAAGAAGGTGGGTTCCAATTACTACGCGTTTTTCGAGGGATTCCAAAAAACAAAGCACTGATTAAATTTTTAAGTGAAGAAGGCATCAAACAACTCCTTCAGAAAACTGAAAATTTTTACATGCAAGACAACAATAGAGAAATGCCCAAAGTAGATGAAGAACTCTATTATGTGATTGATGAAAAAAACAATCAGATTGAACTATCTGATAAAGGGGTCGAACACTTGTCTGGAAAAGACAATCCCGACTTTTTTGTAATGCCCGAAATAGGCATGGAAATTTCTAAGATTGAAACTCAAAACCTTGCACCCGAAAAAGAAGCCGAACTTAAAGAAGAATTGTTTAGGGAATTTGGTGTTAAATCGGAACGTATCCACACCTTAAACCAACTATTAAAGGCCTATGCCCTATTTGAAAAAGACATTCAATATGTGGTGATGGAAAATAAAGTCATGATTGTCGATGAACAAACAGGACGTATCATGGATGGCCGTCGATACAGTGATGGACTTCACCAAGCCATTGAAGCCAAAGAAAATGTAAAAATTGAAGCGGCCACACAAACGTTTGCAACCGTTACTTTACAGAATTACTTTAGAATGTACCGCAAGCTTTCTGGAATGACAGGAACAGCCGTTACGGAAGCAGGTGAATTTTGGGAGATTTATAAATTGGACGTTGTAGAAATCCCTACCAACCGCCCAATTGCAAGAGATGACCGCGAAGATTTGGTGTATAAAACCAAGCGCGAAAAATACAATGCCGTTATTGACGAAGTGACAAATTTATCTAAAGCAGGACGCCCCGTTCTTATTGGAACCACCAATGTAGAAATTAGTGAACTGTTAGGAAAAATGTTGAGCATCCGAAAAATCCCTCATAATGTTCTAAATGCAAAGCTTCACAAAAAGGAAGCTGATATTGTAGCGGAAGCCGGACAACCCGGACAGGTAACCATAGCCACCAATATGGCGGGACGTGGAACGGATATTAAATTATCTGAAGAAGTAAAAGCAGCAGGAGGTTTGGCTATTGTAGGAACAGAGCGTCATGACTCGCGTCGTGTAGACAGGCAATTACGTGGACGTGCAGGACGTCAAGGAGACCCAGGAAGCTCACAGTTTTACGTGTCTTTAGAAGATAATTTGATGCGTTTGTTTGGAAGTGAACGAATTGCAAAAATGATGGACCGTATGGGTCTGGAAGAAGGCGAAGTGATTCAGCACTCAATGATTTCAAAATCTATTGAACGTGCTCAGAAAAAAGTAGAGGAAAATCAATTTGGAGTGCGTAAACGCCTCTTAGAATATGATGATGTCATGAACTCACAGCGTGAGGTGGTTTATAAACGTCGCTATAATGCCCTGTTTGGAGAGCGTTTGCGCGTGGATTTGGCCAATATGATCTATGACACCTCTGAGATTATTACGGAGGACAACAAGGCTAATAATGACTTTAAAAACTTTGAGTTTGAATTGATTCGTTATTTTTCAATGAGCTCCCCAATTTCTTCAGATGAGTTTTCTGAAATGACCCCACTAGAAATCGCTGGTAAAGTATACAAAACCGCCTTCCAACACTATCTCTCGAAAATGGAGCGTAATGCCGAATTAGCTTTTCCAGTAATTCAAAATGTATATGAAACACAGCGCGAGAAATTCAAGCGTATTGTGGTTCCTTTTACAGATGGTGTGAAATCATTACAAGTGGTTACCGACCTAGAAAAAGCCTACCAAACAAGTGGGAAGCAACTAGTAACCGATTTTGAAAAAAATATATCCTTAGCAATTATTGATGATGCTTGGAAAACCCATTTAAGAAAAATGGACGAACTAAAGCAATCGGTTCAACTGGCCGTACATGAGCAAAAAGATCCCTTACTGATTTATAAGTTTGAATCCTTTGAGTTGTTTAAAGTCATGATTGACCAGGTGAATAAAGAGGTGATTTCTTTTCTATTTAAAGGCGAAATCCCTCAGGAGACTGCCAATACCATTCAGGAAGCAAAATCGCGTCGTCGTGAAAAGACACAAACATCTAAAGAAAATATTCCAAATTTAGATGAGCGCTCGGCACAATCAAGAGCCGCTGGCAACACACAAGGCTCCCAACAAACAGTTGAAACGATTGTAAGAGACCAACCAAAAATTGGACGTAACGATCGTGTTACGATTAAGCATGTGATGAGTGGAGAAAACAAAACGGTCAAATATAAGCAAGCTGAACCCCTTATTGCCAAAGGAGAGTGGGTATTGGTTAATTAATGTAATTAATTACAAACTATCGAAATACAAACTGTTAAAATCTCCTTTCTCTTTGGAGCTAGTTGATTTATTTTATACTTTTGAAGAAGTTTTATGCCCCAATCATAATCTTCACTAACCAATTTTTCATTTTTTAGATTTTAAATGCTTTTTAGGAATCCTAAAAAGCCCTAAACACTGCTACTGACCCTAGTTACTTTAATGTGCTTATGGGATTAGCACAGCGGAGCCCTGCCTAAGCCTGGTTATCCATAGGAACTCATTTGCTAAATAATGGTTCAGATATTCGCGTTATTAGTACTTATTAGGTCATAGCTCTATTAAAAAAAATCAAATATATACACTTGTTAGTGAACGTGATATACAGCTAATGGCTAATGTTGCTTTTAAGCTAGCTTACAAAAAACTCGCCATATCCACAGGACGTTAGTTTTAAGCTTAATAAAATTACAAATAAACACATTCGATATGAAAAAAAAACAAATTTTAGTTTTCACACTACTAATTTCTTCTTTAACTCTATTTGCACAAACCTATATTACCAATGTAACATTAGTAGATGTGGAAAAACAAAAATTAGTGCCTAATCAAACTGTTGTTATTTCCAACGATATAATTTCAAATATTCAAAAAAGCAATAAAATAAAGATACCTGAAAATGCTACTATAATAGATGGAACGGATAAATATCTTATACCTGGTCTAGTGGATGCACATATTCATTTTTTCCAAAATGGAGGGTTATATTCTCGTCCAGATGTTATTGATTTAACAAAACACAAGAGTTATAACAATGAAATTGCATTAGCAAAAACCGATATGGAAACTAAATTGAGGAGATATCTTCAAAACGGAATTACAACAGTGATTGATGTCGGAGCTAATTACCAACTCCTTCAACAACGTAAAGATTTTACAGATAAGAAATATTCACCAACAGTTTATATAACTGGTCCTTTATTGACTACTTATAAATCTAAAGTCTATGAGAATTTAGGAGAAAATAATCCTTTCGCTTTAACAAAAACAATTGAAGATGGTATTAATGCAGTTAAACAACAATTGCAATATAATCCCGATTTTATCAAAATCTGGTATATCGTAGGAGCAGATGGCTTAAGTATTGAAAAAAGTGCTCGCAAAAACCTTCCTATAATTAAAGCAATTATTGATGAAGCCCATAAAAACAATTTAAAAATTGCTGTACACGCAACGCAACGTATTACTGCTCAACTAGCTGTTGAAAATGGTGCGGACTTTTTAGTACATAGTATAGACGATGAAATATTAAAGGACGATTTTGTTCAATTAATGAAAAAAAAAGGCACTATTCTTTGTCCGAGCTTAACAGTAAATAGTAAATATTTGAATACGTTTGGTCAAAACCTAAAAATGACTAATTATGAATTAAAAACAGCAGACCCATTTCAATTAGGTTCTTTATTAGATTTAAAACATTTGTCTGATTCTCTATTGGTTGAGGAATATAGCAAATATGGGAATTCTCAAGAAAGTATTTCATATTTAAAACAAGCTGAATCAATTAGTATGAAAAATATGAAAATTTTATCAGACGCTGGAGTCTTAATAGCAACCGGAACAGATGCTGGCAATATTGGCACTTTACATACATCATCCTATTTAGCAGAATTACAAGCAATGCATAAAGGTGGTATGAGTAATTGGCAAATTCTTCAAGCTTCAACAATCAATGGTGCAAAAATATTTAATAAAGAAAATGAATTTGGATCAGTTAGTATTGGCAAAAAAGCTAATCTTGTTCTATTAGATGCTAATCCTGTTGAAAACATAGAAAACGTTACAAAAAGCAATACTGTTATCAACAAAGGTGGAGTTTTTAAGCCAAATGAAATACTAAAAGACTCACCAACAGAATTAGCACAACGACAATTGAATGCATACAACTTTAGAAATATAGATGCTTTTTTAGAACCTTATGCCGAAGATGTTGAAGTTTACAACTACCCAGACGAATTACAATATAAAGGAAAAGATAAAATGAGAGAAACATATTCAACTATGTTTAAAAATACTCCTGATCTACATTGTGAACTAAAAGAAAGAATTGTTCAAGGCAATATTGTTATAGATAAGGAGCGTGTTCAGTTTGGGGACAGATTAATAGAAGTAGTTGTTATTTACCATATCGAAAATAACAAGATTAAAAAGGTGTTTTTTGTTCGATAAATATGAAATAATTATATAGTAACCGTTTCACAAATTGCCAGAAACAAACAACGCACATAAAAGTTAGTGATTTTAGCGCCTAAGCAAACAAATGTTAATGAAATAAAGGTCCGTTATTAATCAAAAAATAGAACATAAAACCAACTAGGTTTTATTTACCAACCGTTAGGCGTAAATGCCTTGAATTCGCACTTTGCGCTTAATATTATGTTATTTCCATCATACGTCCTACAGTACGACTCAATAATCGTTGCCTCAAAAAAGCCGTGTATTTGATAACGGAAATATAGATAGCAAAGCCAATTCAGCAATAAGTGAAGTTAATTCTTTTTTCAAATTGAAAGATTATATTAGAAATGCTTATAATTTTAAGATGCTAGAGAATATTATAGAAAACTAAAATTTTGAATTTGTCAGTAACGTAAAAATTCCTAAAAGAGGTTACAAGAAAAAAACTATTTATGAAGCTGGTACAAATTATAAAGAGGAATTTTGGAAAAAATACAATTCATTTCCATTAACTGAAAGTCAAAAGAACTTTATAAAAACCGCAAAATAAAAAATAACCGAACCCACAACGTCTTATCTAATTTATTGCATAAAAATACATCCATTTAAAAAACAGTGATGGCGGTTGATAATTTACCCTTGGA
>JABAYZ010000303.1 GCA_018608735.1 Flavobacteriaceae bacterium
GAAAAAACTGCAATCCACGCTCACGGAACAGGATATGCTCGTTGCGATCCTAGAGGATCGTAGTGAACAAGAGCTCCTCTCCTACTGGCTCATACTTGAAGCAAACATCAAAACTGATATCGAAACACAGTATGAAAAAGCCTGGAATAAATGGAAATCCCATGAAACAGAAGAAAAAACTGGAGATATAGCTCAACAGGTCGCACAGTTCTTAATGTACGCAGGAAGGTATAGAGAGTTCACTGAAAGAGTTCACCGTATAATGGTCGCAAACCGATTAATTAACTTTGGTCAACAACATAAAAAATATGTTCTAGCCAACGGAGAACTTGCCCAATTGCTTTCTGTAAAAGAGAAATTCAACGAGTCTATTGAAATTTATAAAGATGTTATTGAGAGTGCTACTTCTGTATTTGGTGCAGTCAGCGATGAGGTTGCTGATGAAAAAAAAGGGCTGGCGAGTGTTGCGACGCTTACGTCTAAGGAAGGCGAACCTTTGCTCCGTGAGGTTTTATCAATTCGCCAAGAACTTTACGGTAAAAACCACTTAAAAACTGCGGATGATTTGTTAGCACTGGGCGGGCTGCTGTGGGGCACAGAAAGTGGCGATAATGTTGAGGCAAAAAATTTACTCCACAAAGCAGTGAAAATTTACTCATCCCATTTAGGAAAAGACAGCCCATTAACAGCCAGAGCAATGTCACAATTAGCCATATTTATGATGGATATCGACCATGATTATGTTGGCGCAGAACCTTTGCTGATCGAAGCACTAACTGTAATGAATAATGTACTCGGATCAGAGCATCCAAGGTCTGCAGACGTTCTCAACAACCTTGGCCATTTATTTAGTTGGACCGAAAGATATGACGAAGCAAGAGAAGCCTATAGTCTGGACCTGAAGATTAAAGAAAACAGGTATGGCAAGAATTCCATCGACGTAGCTCAAAGTCTAAACTCTCTCGCTACGCTTCTAAACGATATGGGTAATTACACTGAAGCGGAAGCTTTATTTCGGCGCTCACACAAAATAATATCTAAAAAATTAGGTGTGCAACATTCTTGGTCGATATCCTCCAAATATAGCCTAGCTGTTCTACTCAGTTACAAGAGTGATTTAGAAGCTGCAGAAGCTATATTCGAGGAAGTCAATCAGCTAGAGGGCCAAAATAGCAGCTCACCCAAAGCTCAAGCACTGTATTGGTATGTTTACAAATTAAAGAAAGATCGAGCTTTTGAAGAAGCCACCAATTACTCCCTTAGATTAATCGAGATTGAAATTGGTGAGTTGGGAGAAAGGCACATCAATCTCGCCGCTTCATTTTATAATTTAGGCGAGATATTTTATGAGCAAAGACTATTTGCTCAAGCATGTAATTATTTTAACCAGTGTTTGAGCATTGAAGTAGATGAATTAGGTCCAAATGATGTTGTGCTCTCCCTGACCTTTTTGTCATTAGGAGAATGTCAATATCATCTAAGTGATTTTACGGAAGCTGAAAAAAACCTCAGAAAAGCATATTCTTTGCAGCTCATGGAAGATGGCGAAAATAATCCTGAACTAAAAAGAGTTTTGGAACTTTTATTAAAGACGTTAATCGCGAATAAGAACGATGCGGAGGCTCGTTTAATTAAGGAAAAGCTTTTTTCTCTAAATGGATCAAAGAAATAGAAATGGCACTGTCAGAATAGGCATGCTTGAAGCGTCTGCGAAACATGGAGGGAAGAGAGTGGTGATGTTTTACCGATTTGACTATCAGAGATTGATTAGGCTCGTCCCTTTTTCATTGGCTTTCTGGAAGGATACTATAGTCTTTGTGATTATTTCGCTGTTGATTGCTCGAAACGTGTCCAGCATAGTGCTCTGATCGATATTGAATTAACGACGAAAGTGTTCCAGGTAATGCTTAAAACAGGTTATATTAATTACGGCGTTTGAAATTTTTCGGAGGCTGCTTTGAGGTTTGGATACGCGCGTAAAGTTGTTAAGATTAAAAAATCATGCGTCATCGTTGAATTGTCATTTATTTAGATCATCCAGCTTAAGCATAGTTTTTTGAGCTTGTTCAAGCTTGCCAAGTGCGTTGAAGGTTTCATATAAAAGGCGTAAAACGCGCCCTAAATTTTTACCTTTTTCGTCATATTCTATTAATTGAAGCGTATAGGCTTTTTGAAGATTTAGCTCTGCGTCGTCGAATTTAGCTTGGTGAAATTGACACTCTCCGATCGATAAAAATGTCAGTGCAATCTCTGGATCATATTCCCCCAATTCTCGAAGCTCAATCTGAAGAGTTTTTTGAAAATATTGTTCAGCCTCTAAATATATTGTTTGTTTAGCCAAAGTTTTACCTAAATTGTAATACGTTAATGCAATATCTTCATGATCAGGCCCGAGATTGAGCTCTTCAATTGCTAACGTCTTACGATAGTATTCTTCAGCAACCTTATAATGCGATAGTTCAAGGTATATATCAGCAATATCGAAACAAGTTTGTGCGAGATCTGGATGATAGGCCCCCTGTAATAAATTTTGTGCTTCCAGGGCTCGTTTGTATAAAGGTTCGGCCATATTGTAATCCCCAAGGCGCAGGTAAGTTTCAGCTAGGTATTGCAGCGGGAGGATTAGCCGACCTAAGTCCCCGGGAAAAACCTTTTCAATAATTTTTAGAGTTTCTTTATAATATATTAATGCTTCTTGATGCTCCCCATTTTCACTCAGCGTGAACGCAATAAGGCATAAAACATCTGAACGATGTGGATCATTGGGCTGCAATATCTCATCATAAACCTGGATTGCTTTCTCCAAATAGTTTACTGCAATGGAACTTTTTTCGTTGCGGTATAAAAAGTCACCCATTGACCGCAATGCGTCGGCGTAGGACTTACTCAATTTCCCTGTTGATGCTTTGGATATTTCAATTGCCTGTTCAAAACAGTGGAAAGCGCCTTCGAAATTACGTTCCTCACTATAAATTGTCGCCAAAAGGGTGAAAGAAGCCGACGTATAGGGATGATTTTCAAGTTTTTTCTTGCATATGTCGTTAGCTCGGATGACATAAGCTTTTTTCTTTGCAAAATCAGTTTCTGTAACGGAAAGATTGGCTAGTAGTCGAGCAATTTCAGGGTGATCATCCGGAAATATTGATTCAGCGATTGCAAGGGCATGTGTTTGATAATCCTTGGCTTCCTCAGTTTTGTTAAAAAAATTGAACAAAAGTAACCCAAGGTTTGAAATTGGCTTTAGGATGTCCGTGCTGTAGTCACCCAAAACTTCTTGATAAATCTTAATGGATTTTTTGTAGCAATGAGCTGCTTCTTCATAGGCAGCTTCGCCCTCATAGGCCCTACCCAAATTATTGAGTGATTGGGCATATTCAACGCTATATTCGCCGTTGCGTTTCTTATAATTTTCCCCAACCAATTGGTGTCGATTGATGGCATCTTTAAAAAGGCTAAGTTCAATGTCGATATTTGCCAAATTATTAAGCGTTTGCAGTGTTTCACCATGCGCTATTCCAAGGTTTTTTTCTTGAATTGATAGCGCTTGCAAAGCGGTTGCTTTGGCAGATCCAAAAGAGCCTCGCGCATAATCGGCTGCAACAAGGCGGTTTAAAAGTTTTGCAGTGTCCGGATGCCTCTCACCGGATTTTCTAAGGCGTGTTTCTAGTAACTCATTTAGAAGCGAAACTCCCTTATCATACTCGGATATACTGATTAAAATGTCTGACTTGCTTAGTTTAGCTCGCTCCAACTCATCTTTCGAAAGATACTTCTCTAGCCTAGTCAAAAAAATTGTAGAGCCAAGGGCCGGTTTATATCGGCTAGCATAAAAAAGAAATTCTATCCATGCCAGCAATATTAGTGCTCCGGTCTTATTAGGATCTGCATGGTACCATTTTTGTGCTAAATATTTGCCATAGGTCTCTAATCGCGTGCTTGTGTTGTTCTCTACATGCCGCCAATAAAGCAGAGTTTCGCTTTTAGAACGGTATTTAATCAGGCTCATAAAACCTGAAGTACTGTTCAAAAACGTCTGCAGTTTTTTCCAATCCTGTGCCTGTTGCCACTGATAAGGAATTTCTTCTGCTGCACGCTCATCTGATACAATGCTTTGGCCATCCTTAAATGCATATTGCCCAAACCACTTACTAAGCTTTTTGTGCGCAGTGCGTCTGAGGTTTAAGGCTTCCTCACTCTGTCCCTCCTGCCCGATCGTGTTGTTACCTGCCATGTACCTGTCAGAGACAGCAATGCACATATAGTCATGTGCAAATATCAAGCGGCCTGATGCATCGATGAGAGTGGGACCCAAAGCATTGCGGATGTAGGCCCAGTGCATCGGCTTTAGACCCAAGTAACCAAGGATCTCTTCCTCACGCAGCCCTGCACGTGCCGCCCAAAGTGCCGTCATAATCTCGCGCAACATGTTCGCGCCGAAGTCCTGTTCGATACGCTCAAGTACGCGTTCAAATAAATCATCTACAGTTATACTGGTCAGATAATGATCTAAGCGATGGCTCAGTTGTTCGTGTTCCCCAAAGAGTCTTAACTCTTCTGCCAGTGTGAGCAGAAATAGTGGATTTACCGCAAGTTCATGCGCCATCACTTGCACGACTAGGCTGTCTGGCAGCGTCTTGTTGAACAGTGACAAGTATGACGTAAAGACCAGTTCAGCGGTCTTGGCATCTAAAGGTATGACGCTCACACGAGACCAATCAGCTTTGTCTAGCAGTGCATTATTCACCTCTCCTGGAAGTGTCGAGATCACAAGATGAATATGCTTGGGCAACATACGTGGAAACCATCTCAGATCACGCCGATCAGAAAGGCCATTGAGCGCATCAATTACAAATAGAAATTTCTTACCCTGCATTTCGCACCATGCGCTTGCATTCGCCAGCCAGATCGGAAGGCTGTCCAATAGTTCATCAGGATCAGAGGCAAGATCATCTGTACTCTCTGTCATGCGCTGAATGCATTCAATCAAGCGCCGTACAAGAAATATGGGATCTGTGGCGTCTGCCGTTGCGCCAAGATAATGCGCATGAACTTCAATGTTTTCTTCACGGTCACTTACAGATTTTAACCAGTTTGCCAGAAGCGCGCTTTTTCCCCCTCCTGAGGGCCCATCAATCAGGATCCACTGCTTATTTTCAGAAAGCGCCCTATCCAAAGCGGCTAAATACTGGTCTCCGCCGATGTATAGTCTCTGACGTGGCAGCGCATACGCTTCATGCTGCAGGGTTTCGCGCTCAAAGGCATCAGGGATATCAGAGGCTGGGAACTCACGGTTCAGGAT
>JABAYZ010000136.1:0-4892 GCA_018608735.1 Flavobacteriaceae bacterium
AAATTCGTAATCGTACGGACTGAAAAAAATCCGCTCAAAAACAAATGGTGGTGTGCCAAAGTTGCTAAGATTACAATCATTCGTATACTTCAAGTCCCACTATAGTGGCGAATCAAGTCCAAACGTAAGTTTCAAAAGCAACTTAAAATATGCAGTTTTAAGTTAGTCAGCACTCTTTTTTCATATTCAGAATTTCTATTTTAATTAAGGTTTTAAAACATAGATTCATGATTGTTCACGAATTAGTTGCCAAACGAATTTTTAGCAGTCAATCTCGTGTGGGGGTGTGAATGAACTGGCTTAACAAAAAATCAACGATCATTTGTCTGCTGACCTTAAGCCTGTTTGGTCTTTGTGTCGGTATCTATTTTATATTTCACGAGAGTTTTGAAGTTTCACCAATCCATACAGGTGTCCAAGTAAGTGAATATGCTGAAATAAAGAGTAGTTCTAATAATCTGCAAACGGTTTTGATTGTTTTAACATTTTTTTCGATTTCAATTGCTGGCCTAGCTTCTTTTGTTGCATTTAAATTTTATAATTGGCGCCAAAAAGTGAATTTGGCGGGCGCTCTAGTTCCTGAGGAATGGGCTGGGCATTTAATAGCATTAACAGAGGCGCTCAATAGCCAGAGTGCGTTTCTTCAAAATCTGTCTAGTGATAATGTTAGACTTTCAAAATTAGTGGAATCAAATTCTGCTGAAGTTTTGAAGCAAACATCAGCTACCAAAGAAATGTTACTGACATTTCAAAAATCAATTCAAGAGAAAGATCTTGAAATAAATAGGCTGAAACTTGGTTACGATTTTAAGATTCAAAAGGATTTACTTTCACAACTAGTTCAATTGCATTCCAATTGCATAGAAATTATTGAAAAAAGTGTTTCTAATAAGGGACTTGAAAATATTGAAATTTTATTTAGGGACCTTTTAGAGGGTTCGGGCGTTATGATTTTTAAGCCTTCCATTGGTACAGATTTTTCTACAATTTCCGATCAGACTGAAGTGGTAGGATATTCCTCAGCTTCACCTGAAAATCTTAAAAAAGGAGAAATATCAGACGTCCTTTCAGATTGCTACTTGTATGATAGTGGCTCACGGAAAACTGTTTTAAAGCCAGCTAAAATTAAATATTATTTACCAGACGGAGAAGAGTGATGGCGTCATATATTGGGATTGATCTTGGGACTACTTATTCTGCAGTTGCAAAAATTGATCAGAATGGCATTCCAAAAATTATTGAGAATAATGGCAAAAACATTACGGCATCATGCGTTGCTTTAGATAATGACACTTTGGTTGTGGGGGATGGACCTGAGGCTAAATACGGAGAAGAAGGCTTCTCAATTGGAGCACGTTTCAAACGGCATATGGGCGAAGATCAGTTGACTGAACTAGGGTCAAATCAGTTTACTCCAACCGATTTAAGCGCTGCAGTTTTATCTGAAATGAGGCGCATAGCGGAGGAAGAAGTTGGTGAAATTGCTGAAGCAGTTGTAACTATACCAGCTAATTTCACTCACGAAGCTAGAGACGCTACAATGCAAGCCGCCAAAAAAGCTGGCTTGAATGTTAAATACATTATTAATGAGCCAACCGCTGCTGCCCTGTATTATGGTTACGACGGGGGGGACGCGATGTCAGGCAACTACATCGTTTATGATTTAGGTGGCGGTACGTTTGACGTCTCCGTTGTTAACATCTCTGGAGATAATATTGAAGTTGTAGCTACCGAAGGTGTCTCAAAACTGGGCGGCGATGACTTTGATCGAGTACTAAGGGAAATAATTAAGACAAAATATAAATCAATGTCTGGCCTTGAAGTAAGCGATCGAAAAATTCCGTTGGCAAAAATTGCAGAAATGAAAATCAAGCTGTCCAATCGGGAAACAGCTAAATTTTTGGTTGAGGATGAAATTATAGAGGTATTAAGGGCTGAGTTTGAGGATGCTATTTCTCCGCTGATAAATCAAACTGAGATGTTGTGTGAAAGTGTACTCGATGAAGCAAAATTAAGCCTTTCTGAAATTAAAAATGTTTTGCTGGCAGGCGGTAGCACTAGAATTCCGGCGATTGGACGATCAATCAAAAAGGTTTTTAAACAAGAGCCAGTAAGTTCGGTTAATGTAGACGAAGTAGTAGCTCTCGGCGCCGCATTATATGCTGCCTTGAAAAGCTCTGGTGAACATCTTTCTGCTTCACAATCTGCATCAATTGAAAAGCTAACACTTTCCGAAATTGCCACCTATTACTTTGGAACTTTAAGTGTTCACCGTAATGCTGCACGAAATGTAGATGAACTAAGTAATTCAATTATTATCAACAAGGGCGAGAAGCTACCTTACTCCAGTACAAAAGAGTTTTTCACCGTGCGCGATAATCAAACGGCTATCAATTGTGTTGTCACTAAGTCTGGCTCTCCAGAGACTGATCCAAGATTCGTAAATAATGTTTGGGAAGGCGACTTAGAACTCCCGGACGGCAGACCCGAAGGTCAGAAGATTGAAATTACTTACTCTTTTGACGAAAATGGAATGATGAATTGTGAATTCCGTGATGTGGCCAGTGGCCGAAAAACAGAAATCGATTTGGGGAATTTATCTAATGGTGAAAATTCCTCAGATATAGACAAATTTTTGGTGGATTAATGTTAGAATTTATTGGAGTTATTTTATTTTTTGTTGCCATAAATGTGGTCTGGCGACTGTTTTTTGCAGGCGCGCGCGTTGCAACAGCAGGGATCAAATCAGTAGCTACTGGACAATCCTTTGACGAGGCCATGGGGCGGATACCTCCTATGGAAACAAGAGTGGTCGAAAAAAATTCAGAAGACGATGGTAGTGGATTAGACTTTTGGGCTGTTGAAGTACGTGGGCTTTTTCCAGTAAGTTATCAAAAGGATGTAACCTTCACGATTTCGTTGATCGATGTAACTAATGGAGACGATCAAAAAGAACCCGTTCTTTCAATCCTTGAGCACTTTCAAGAACCTAATTCTAGGGCTTACTTTTGTTCGGCTCCGGTTGGCCCCGTCAATCCAGATCAGGGCTATGTCAAATGGGTTGAAATTGGGCGCATAGTCCCGTTTTTTGTACAATCATCCTACTCTGGCGATAGAAATTTAAAAATCGTAGTTCGATTGGTAGAAACTAGTTGTGTTGATAAAATTAAACTTGGGTTCGGAGATTTTATTAATGAAGAACTGGTCTGGATCAAACTACAGGAACTTGACATTGAACAAGTCGCTAAGGGCTATAGCGAAGCCGTAGAGGATCAAAAGGAATGCTTAGCCCTTAGTATAAAGTTGGCCATGGCAGTCGCAACGGCCGATGGGTCCCTCGATGATAGTGAAGGTTCTGTTATCAAACAATGGATGAGCAAGGCGCTTACAACTTACTCAGAAAAAACCCAGTCAGAAATTAAAGAAGTGCTTAATAACGCTATGAAGTCGGCCTATGCGGACAGCAAAAACGATAAATTGTCAAAAACTGATGTCGTTGAAAGGTTCAACGAAATTGGTGACGACATGGCAAAGTATGAAGCCATGGAACTCTGCTATGAAGTGATGGCAGCGGACGGGATTGCGGATGATGAAGAAATTAAAGTTTTGCACCGTTTGGGTGATGCTCTTGAACTTGAAATGTCTGAATTGGATAAAATACGTGACCTGAAGATGATGGATCTTTCTGGATCTTTAAAATCAGATGAAAAATCGCTTCTAGGTATAGATCCCGGCTGGTCGAATGAAGAAGTGCAAAGTCATCTAAAAAATGAGTTTAAAAAGTGGAATGCTAGATTGAACAATCTTCAAAGTGGTCCCGATAGAGAACATGCTCAAAGAATGTTGGATTTAATTGGTACAGAACGCTCGAAATATGGTGGATGAATTTGCTCTATTTAAGTCAAGAAAATTGGCAAACACCGTAAGATACAGCGAAGATAAACACGATAGATCGCTTGGCTTACAGCCAGTGTCATTAGACAATGTGACTGATGAATTTTACAGATCTTCAGTAGAAATAAATGGAAATTTGACCCCTAATATTGAAACCGCATTCCAAAAAGTATGTGAAAGATTGAGTTTAGATAGAAATGTAATTCAGGCATTTGTAAACAACTCTCATGAAGTACAAGCAGCATGCTATTATGTAGATTCAAACCGCTGTCTTATAAGAATATCCTCGTCCTTAATTAATTTATTAGACAACGACGAATTAGAATTCGTTATAGGGCATGAATTAGGACATTTTTTGCTTCAACATGCGCCAAACGCAACGTCCAAAGAAACTGCAGAGTACTTTGTCTTTCAGCGGGCAAAAGAAATTTCTGCTGATAGAATAGGGATTCTTGGTTGTGGCATGCTCGAGGCTGCAGTTACAGCACTGGTAAAAACCGCAAGTGGGCTAAATAGTGCTCATATTCAGGTAAGCTTGGAGCACTACCTAGATCAACTTAACCAAATTATTAGACCGTCAAGTGGAGAAGGCCTTTTTAGCACGCACCCTTCAATGTTAGTTCGCACGTATGCTATTAACGAATTTGCTAAGAACATAAACAAAATTGAATTTGAATACTTCGATAGTCATTCCGTTTACGAGAGTGATAAATTAATAAAAAGTTTTTTGGATGAATATGTAGATAAAAATATAGTGGAGAATATTGAGCAAGGAACTCGAGATTTGGAGATGTGGTTGGCTGCTAGAATTGTGAGTTTGGCTGGCCGTTTTGATAAAAACCATCAAGATAAATTCAAACAAAAATTTGGTGAGGAAGATCTTCAAAAGTTGAAAATTTTTTTCCAGAGTTGCGATCCCCGAGTATTGTCTGAAGAAATTGAAAAAAAAATTGAGGTCGCAAATAAACGATTGGTCTATTTGGCGCCCTCTAAGTCAG
>JABAYZ010000136.1:4902-5293 GCA_018608735.1 Flavobacteriaceae bacterium
CCATTGAATGCCGTCGTTATCACCCTCTAAGTCAGAAAACGTGATAGCTCATTCTAAAAGATTAATAGCAAAATTATTTCTGTAACGTTTGATGCAAACTTGCAATTATAAGGTTAAATTCCAAACTGCGTATATTTGGATTGTGGCTAAAACTGTAGTATTCAGCCCGTCGTAAGGTAACGACCTTATATAGGTGAATAGTTAGTTCACCCCACCTTCACCAACCGCCCAGCAGCAATAATAAAGTCCGCCCATGCTTGATATTAGCCTCTGAAAGCCGCTGTCAGCCTTCTTAAGGCTCAATGCATGCTTCTAGCGACCCGTCAGTTACTCCGGCAAAACTCCAGCCTCAAGCAATTCATCTCGAGACGGCTCCCACATATCATAGCTA
>JABAYZ010000201.1 GCA_018608735.1 Flavobacteriaceae bacterium
AAGGATAATGGCGTTTGATTTTTGAACTAGTGATAGCTGGCCTTATCCTAATGTTGATCTACTGGCTCTTTAAGTCCGGCTTAATTTATTGGATTTTGATTTTAATAGCAGCTTTGGTTTTCATATTGTTTTTATAGAGAAGCTGACAAGCCAATATTAGACATGCAAGTATTATAGAACATTTTCCATTCCTCTAAATTAAATTCACTATCCATTTCAGATAAGTCAGAAGCAACTTTATCGATCGTATTCCACTTCACATCTTCTCCAGTTGCTTTCCACCTAGATTGCAAAAATTCAGTGAAACGAGATTTCTGATCATTGCTGAGTAGGTCAGGCGCATAGAATGCCAGCAACCGCTGTCCGATCTGTCTCAAGCGATCATCTTTGAAACTTTTAATTAATTCCGATCGGTCTGGCCAACTTGCTCCCTGAAATTGATCTAAAAGATGTCTGTCGGTACTCTCGAAAAAACCAGAATAGATTTTCTCTTCAACTTCTAGTTCGCTCACGTCAATAGGTTCAAATCGATTATCCAATGCATCTGATACCATCATCTGAAATTCACTGTTCGTTTGCAGGAAGGCGCATTTCTCCAGTATTTCATCGGTTGGGTTGATGAGCTCTCTAAAAGTCTCAGCTTTGTTAATAGACAAAGCTCTAATCACTTTTGGGCTATCTTGAACTGCAGCTGTAATTTCTTCTTTTCCCATCGACTTTAAGTCTGAGATATTGAGGGCTTCGAGATCAAGAAAACCGATTTGGTTTGAGTTGCTTTTGTTTTCGCCACAGTAACAGCCCACATAGTTTTTCGGTAAATGGCCCCCAAACCTTAAGCTCACTGACATTGGTTTAAACTGTTTTAATTGGATTGAAATAAAATGCTTGTCTGTAGATGACATTAAGTTTTCGAACAACCTTGGTGCTCGTTCTTTGATAAGCTTAAAAATGAAAATGGTGGCTTCAACATCGTTCAACGCATCATGTGCGTTTTCGTGAGAAAAGCCATTGATGGGCGCTAAGCGATCTAGTTTAAAACTAATTTTTCCATTGTCGCCTAAGGGCCATTTTAAGATTTCTGGCGCATCTGCGTACACAGCAAATATCATTTTCATTAGATCTTGACGTACATTCCCGAAAAGCTGGGTGGCATAAATATTCGGCTGAAGGTTTTGGTAAAACATTTGCCTCAATACCTGCTCATCGAAAGCAATTGTATTGTATCCTAGCCAACATGCTGGCGCCCATTTTTCAGTTAAGGCCTGAATGGTTTGTGCAAACTCAAAGTAGTTTAGAAAGTTTTTATCCAACAACTGTTCTGGCTTTACGCCGGTAACATGCATAGCGAAAGGGGAAGGTAAAATATGTGGAGCGAGCTGGCAGCGTAGATCAACACGCTCAAGTTCTTTTAGGTTTTCATCAGTTGCTATGGCAGCAAACTGTAATGGCTGATCAAAGGCTGTATGAGTACCGGTTGTTTCAAAATCATAAAATACATAATTTTGCATAGTTTACTTCCAACTCATCAGACAAGAACACGTATTGATTATAAATCCATATCTTTGAGAATTTCCCTTATTTCTCGAGCTAGACGCACACTCGCAAATTTGTCAAGCGCACGTTGCCCAGTGTACATTGAGCTATATACAAATTTCATTCCGTTAACTTTGTCAGTCGTGGCGACTTGGGCCTTATGTATGTCATATATATCTTTAATGAACTCTGAAGCTTTGGAATTAAAAATAACGACAACTTTTGGAGCTGCTTGCTCTAAAAATGCTTTATTTGCGTCGTCGAACTCCTGCTTTAGATCTGGGGCAGTTTTCAAAAATGCTACAAATTCTTTTTGATTAGTATGCCTGACCGGATACATATCATGGAAAATAGGGAGCGTTTTTTTACTTCTACCTAAAAAGGAATTGTCCCAATAAAATGTCTTCAATCCTCTAAAATATGCATGCTTTTCATGAGACTTTAACTGCTCTTGTTGTATTTTTCTTTTTTGAGCGTCGTCAATCGAGGTATAATCTGCAAACCCATTTTTTTTCACTTCACTTGATACACTGGGGTTCATCCCTAGAAACCAAATAGGTGAAACTGCTTGTTCTAAATGCAAAAGCGGAGGATAGTTTTTAATAACTCTCTGTTTTTCTACGGCGGGTTTAAACAATCGATACCAAATATCAATTAATTTGCCGTTATATGCACTTACAGCTGCACCGTAAGAGCACGGGCTAATCAACCTTGCCATCCTCTAATTTTATGCCACCACTCCAAGCCATGGCGTGATTATCTCCTCTCCATTTAGAGCCTTTCATTTCTAGTTTAGGTTCAAATTTAAATGCTATGCGATCCTTTTTTGAGGCTGGATCATTTTCGTCGAGTGATACTTCGAACACGTCAGTGACAATCCCACCGATTGTTGAAGGCTTACTTTTTTCCTCATGCAAAAAAATTGAGCCACCAAGAAGCTTTTTTGCCTGATCCAACTGGAAATCCCACGCTCGTGAAACGTAAGTTTTAGTTTCTTTATCAAAGGTTAACCCCTTTAAAGCAGTTCCATCTCGTCGACATAATAAGTGTAAATAGTAAGTCATCCTGAATAATCCCTCATGGCCCATGACATATTTGCGTAAATTCAACTTTTGTATATCATCATGTCACAATGAGACCAATGAGGTTATTACATGCGTATATTCCATCTAATATTTTGCTTGGCTTTCGGTTTTCTGGGTGCCCACCGCTTTATTGTTCGCCAAAAAATGCACGGCTTGTTGTTTCTACTATTAAGCATATTTACAATCTTGTTCATCGGTAACCCAGCTACTGAATATATTGCCGATATTAGCTTGACGGTTCTTTTGGTCTTGATTGCCATTGATGCAATAACAGTTCTGCTGACTGGGAGATACATTGCTTTTGAAAGCAATAAAAAAGCAGAAGATAATGATATGAAGTCTCGTGGAGAGGCTTTGGACACGGACTCGCTCCAACATAAAATTATGTGCGTCCGTATTTCGAAGAGTATCAAACAGGGATTAAATGTATATGACGCTGCAAGATATGCTTGGAAAGTTTCTGAACAATCAACATCCGACGTAGATTTTGTACTAGGAGTAGATGACGGAATTGTTGTTGGGGTTTTTAAGCCAAACACATGGTTACCCGGCGATCATCCAGATTTTCAAAGCTTAAATGGTTACAATAATCAATATTCTAATCGTTTTGGATTCATCGGCAAGGATGCTGAAAAAAAAGTCAAAAATCTTTATCTTAATAAGACCATACAAGAGATGGCCGGGAAGCAAAGTGGACAAAATCCTGTAAGATTTTTTGGATCCACCAACAATGCGGTTAATCAGGCAAATGTTCAAAAGACGTCTAACGAAACTGTTATGCCAAGAAGTGTCCCCAGGGCTCAAAATTCAAATCCTTCGGCACCCAAAACCCTTGTTCTAATTGCTTATGAGATCAATGCTGAAACAGCAAAAAAATTAATTCAAAAGGGTCTAGGGATATCTGCTAATCTTAAAAAGTTCAATTCTTCTGAAATCATTGAGCATGTTGCATCTGCGTGGTCTAGTATTGAGGATGTGATGTATGAGCAAGGAATTAGCCCCCTTTATAAAATCCTTTATACTGCGAAATTAAGTGACCCACTTCGCATTGGTCAAAGCAGAAATGATATCATAAATAACTCATTCCTAATGTCGGTAATTTCAGACAACAGTATGTTTGGAAGACAGGCTATTGACGGTGCACGTTTTTATGATTTTAGCAAACATTCAGATTTTGAAAAAAAGCAATTATCAATATTTTTGGATGAAATAGGGGACAGATTCAGTGCGCAAGAGATAGGGATCTTTTGCTGGATTGAAATTGAAAAAGATCTAGCAGACCCCGTTGTGAAGCAAATCGCAAGTCATTTCGCCCCTGAAAAAAGTGGCGAATTGCACTTTCTGGAATTCACACATGATGGGCGGATACTCCCCAATTTTGCAAATGTAAGTACACAAAAATTTGAAGGTAAGTTGGCGGGAAACTTTACCTTGTCTTTAGCTCAGGAAGAATATCAAGAAGGCATGGATCGCTTAAATACAATTACTGAAACTGTTGTTGGAAGCTTAGTATTTGACACCGCAAACGAGCAACCGAGCGGAGCTGAATTGGGAAGTGAGACAGAGAAAGAAGTCAAGACTAAGAAATCTTATTCAGATGATTTCAAACGCCAAGTTGCTTTGGCGGCCAATCAAGATGGAGCAACTCTTACATCCGTCGGTCAGCAATTCGATGTAAGCCCCACATTGGTGAGAAATTGGAAAAATAAATTTTCTGAAGACCCTGAGGAGATCCAAATGCAAGATAAATCAAATTCCAATGATGATGTTTCCATTAACGACATACAAAATTGGCTTCAGTCAGCGCAAGTTGAAGGCACCATAGACGGTGATGGTGATTTATATGCGAGCCTAGAGCTTTCAGAAGAAGTTATAACAGATAAGCCCAACAAGATTTACCTTATTGGATCGCAAAAATTAGCTTCAGGTGGCAAAAGTGAAACTTTTGACTTTGAGTCAGAAGTTACGACGAATGAGGCCAACTGGTTGCGATCAGATTATCTTAATGGGGTAGATAAAGATGATCCCAATTTTGCTTTAAATATGAAACTAGTGTGTCATGCGTGTTTGGATTTGTTAACAATTCCTGTGACGGTGAAAGAAGGTAAAATTAGCGATTTTCCACAAAAAGTAGGCAATATTAAGGTATCAGAACTCAGCATCATATTAGAAGACGGCGATTATCGTTTGGAAGGTCGCCTAGATGGGGAAAATGGGTTCATTTATGGGATTGAGGCATCAACTGAAGAGCCTGATGATGAACAATCACCACGAGCAGCTAAGGTAGTGGATGATGAAAACACAGCCGAAGTTTATGAATTTCTTTGGGATGTTAAGAAGGGTGACACAGTTTATATTCAGCTTTCTAGTTACGCCAAATTAGATGGTGAAATTGCCATAGGTTTCACTGGAAAAGCTGAAGTTCAGGAGCCTACAGTTTATGATGAAGATGAAGATCTGGATGGGGACTTCGACAGACCTGAGGTAGAAGACGTTGAGGCTCAAGAAGGTGATATTGGCTTATTTGAATTTCAAATTAAGCGAGGACTCGTTGACGAAGAAAATATAGATGATGAAGAAATTTCTGATTTAGTAAATGAGCTTAAAGAGCTTTGCGAAAATGAAGAATTTGAAAAGGCCGCCACACTTCTC
>JABAYZ010000157.1 GCA_018608735.1 Flavobacteriaceae bacterium
AAGTTTTATTTGTAGCTAAAATACATTCTTTATATTAATTTTATGACTAAGCATTGCTAATTTTGTATTTTTGTTTGTGGCAATGATTGTTGCTGTGAAACGTAATTACAAGAAATGAAAAAAATTCAAATGGTGGACCTCAAAGGTCAGTATGCCTCTATAAAAGAGGTTGTAAATTCTTCCATTCAAGAAGTTATTGATAACGCCTCCTTTATTAATGGCCCTAAAGTCAAAGAATTTCAAGTCAATTTAGAGCGCTACTTAGGAGTTAAAAATGTAATTCCTTGTGCCAACGGTACTGATGCTTTACAAATTGCGATGATGGGATTGGGTTTAAAACCAGGCGATGAAGTGATCACTGCCGATTTTACTTTTGCAGCAACTGTAGAAGTTATCGCATTATTAGGTCTTACCCCTGTATTAGTGGATGTTGACCCCGATAAATTTAACATCGATATTGAAGCCGTCAAGAAAGCCATTACCCCAAAAACTAAAGCCATTGTCCCCGTACATTTATTTGGACAATGTGCCAATATGGATGCTATTATGGAATTGGCAGAAGCCCATGATTTATTTGTGATAGAGGACAATGCCCAAGCCATAGGCGCAACATATACCTCAAAAAATGGATCAAAAGCCAAAGCAGGAACAATTGGACATGTAGCCTCTACATCCTTTTTTCCTTCTAAAAATTTAGGCTGTTATGGAGATGGAGGTGCTATTTTTACCAATGATGATGCGTTGGCACATACCATAAGAGGAATTGTAAACCACGGCATGTATAAACGCTATCACCACGATGTGGTTGGAGTCAATTCAAGATTAGACTCCATTCAAGCTGCTGTTTTAGACGCAAAACTTCCAAAGCTTGATGCCTATAATAAAGCACGTCAATCCGCCGCTCGAAACTATAATGCCGCTTTTAAAAACCATCCAAATATAATTACACCAAAAGCGGGCAACGGATGTGAAACCATTTGTGACAACTGTGATTGTCATGTATTTCATCAATATACTTTGAAAATTAAAAACGCAGATAGAGATGCACTAGCAGCACATTTGCAAGAGAAAGACATCCCTTGTGGTGTATATTATCCCATCCCTTTGCATAAGCAAAAAGCCTATTTGGATGAGCGCTATAATGATGCAGATTTTAAAGTTACCAATACATTAATTGATGAAGTAATTTCTTTGCCAATGCATACCGAATTGGATGATGATCAAATAGACGTGATCACCTCAACGATCATTAATTTTCTATCTAAATAAATATATTATGAAAAGAAGTATCTTGATTTTAATGTCTGTATTTTCACTGAGCTTATCTGCTCAAGACCTGTATTTACATTGTGGAAAAATTGTAGATACTGAAAACGGAAACGTTTTAAACCAGAAAACTATAGTAGTTTCAGGAAAAAAAATCACTTCAATTTTAGAGGGGTATGTTGAAGCTAAAAACCCTAAAGACAACGTTGTTGATTTAAAATCAAGTACCGTAATGCCCGGGTTGATTGACTTACATGTTCATATGGAAAGTGAGTATAGTCCAAAAAAATATATGGAACGATTTACTGCAAATGACGCCGATGTTGCTTTTAAATCTGTGAATTTTGCGCGTGTGACTCTAATGGCTGGGTTTACAACGGTAAGAGATTTAGGCGGTTCAGGGGTTAATATTGCACTTCGAAATGCCATCAATCAAGGTTATATTTTGGGGCCACGAATTTTTACAGCTGGAAAAGCAATTGCAACCACTGGTGGTCATGCCGACCCAACTAATGGAATGAAAAAACTATTGATGGGTGATCCAGGTCCAGAACAAGGCGTTGTGAATAGCCCGGATGATGCTAAAAAAGCGGTCAGACAACGTTACAAAAATGGCGCTGATAACATTAAAATTACAGCAACTGGAGGGGTACTTAGTGTTGCCAAAAACGGACAAAACCCTCAATTTACTTTAGAAGAAATACAAGCAATTTGTGCTACGGCCAAAGATTATGGGATGATTGTTGCTGCACATGCGCACGGCGATGAAGGGATGCAACGCGCGGTGGTTGGTGGCGTAACAACCATTGAGCACGGCACTAAAATGAGTGTGCAAACCATGGATTTAATGAAACAATATGGCACGTATTTGGTACCTACAATTACTGCAGGTAAAGCCGTTGCTGACAATGCCAAAATTAAAGGATTCTACCCCGAAATAATAGTTCCAAAAGCACTGGAGATTGGACCTAAAATTCAAAACACATTTGCCAAAGCCTATAAGCGCGGCGTTAATATCGCATTCGGTACCGATGCAGGGGTATTTCCTCATGGTTTGAATGCTAAAGAATTTGGGTATATGGTCGAAGTTGGAATGCCCCCTATGGAAGCACTTCAGTCCGCAACAGTTACCAATGCTAAAGTTTTGGGATTATCGGATCAACTAGGGCAATTAAAAGCAGGTTATCTCGCCGATATTGTAGCAACAAATGAAGACCCTACAAAAAATATTGCGACTCTGGAAAACATCATTTTTGTAATGAAAGAAGGCGTTATTTATAAAAACTAAACTAGGTTTTAATAGTCTTTTTAGGACGGCTTAGGAATGAGGAGATAAATATTAAAATCATCCCAGTAGTCACAGATAAATCTGCACTATTAAAAACTCCTGTTTTAAATACACCTCCAAAATCCATAAACAGGAAATCGGTTACAGATCCATATAAAAAGCGGTCATAAACATTAGCAATACCTCCTCCAGCAATACAGCACAACCCCACAAGTGACAGCCGATCAAGAGTTTTGTTGGTTAACACATAATACAACACCACCCCTAAAACAATCACAGGGAGGATCAATAAAAATATAAGTTTTACTGTTGGATTTGAATCACTACCCATGCTTAGAAATGCGCCTGAATTTTCAACATTCATTAATTGTAATGGTTTTCCTAAAAGTTCTGTTCTCGATCCAGGCACCACATTTTGGCGCACAAGTGTTTTTGAATATTGATCTAAACCAATATTAAAAAACACAAGAATAAGGATTAATAAAGTTCGTCTATTCATGAGGCTTAATTTTCAAAAGTCGCTGCTGTTGTATCCATTTCTCTGTTTATTTTTTTCACTAACCCCTGTAGGACTTTTCCTGGGCCTACTTCGATAAATTCATTTGCACCATCTTCAATCATTTGCTGGACGGACTGGGTCCACTTTACAGGCGCTGTGAGTTGTGAAATTAAATTTGCTTTAATCTCAGCTTCATTTATTACAGGCATGGCGGTTACATTTTGATAAATAGGGCAACTTGGAGAATGAAACGTTGTGTTTTCGATGGCTGCAGCGAGTTGCGCTTTTGCAGGCGCCATTAATGGCGAATGAAACGCTCCGCCAACGGGCAGGACAAGTGCCCGACGCGCCCCTTTTTCTTTTAGGGCATCACAGGCCAAATGAATGGCATCAACCGCACCAGAAATCACTAATTGTCCTGGGCAGTTATAATTTGCAGCTACAACAATACCATCTACAGAATTACACGTTTCTTCAACAATTTCATTTTCTAAACCCAATACAGCGGCCATCGTTCCTTTTGTCAAATCACAAGCTTTTTGCATGGCTTGAGCGCGTTGAGAAACGAGGGTCAAACCATCTTCAAAACTAAGTGTACCATTGGCAACCAAGGCCGAAAACTCACCAAGTGAATGTCCTGCAACCATATCGGGCTGAAAGGTATCCCCTAAGCTTTTTGCCAAAATCACAGAATGCAAAAATATTGCAGGCTGAGTAACTTTCGTTTCTTTTAAATCGTCAACACTACCTTCAAACATCGTCGATGTAATGTCAAATCCCAAAATGGCATTGGCGTGTTCAAATAGGGATTTGGCATGTGCTGATCCTTCATAAAGAGACAATCCCATCCCTGTAAATTGAGCGCCTTGTCCTGGAAATATATATGCTTTCATGTGTGTTAGTTTTGATGCTGCTAAAATAAATTTTTTTAACGTCTTTTGTACGTTATATATGAAAAATCAAATTTATGTAAATCATCTTTTTTATGATGCACCCGATTGGTTTCTTCCCAAATAGTTTCACTTATAATAGGAAAAAAAGTATCGCCTTCAAAGTTATGATGAACTCTAGTCAATTCTATAGTATCCACCAAAGCTAAGGCTTGGTTGTAAATTTCGCCACCTCCAATAACAAAAGGGTTACTGTCATTTTTTGCTTGTGCAATAGCAGCTTTTAAAGAGTTTACGATAATAACGCCCTCAGGCGCTGTGTATTCTTTTTGTCTAGTGATTACAATATGTGTTCTGTTAGGTAAAGGCTTCGGGAAACTTTCAAACGTTTTTCGCCCCATGATGATACAATGTCCAGAAGTTAGTACTTTGAATCGTTTGAGGTCATCTTTTAAATGCCAAATTAAATCATTGTCTTTCCCGATCACATCATTTTCAGATACGGCGACAATCAGCGTTAAGTTCGATAAGTGGTTTGTTGTTTTCAATAGAATAGATTAGAGTACAAAAGTAAGAGTTTCTATTAAATTAAACAGCTACAGCGCCTTTGATGTGTGGGTGTGGGTCATAGCCTTCTAGAGTGAAGTCTTCAAAAGTGAATTCGAAAATATCTGTTATCTCTGGATTTAATTTCATTTTCGGTAACGGACGCAGGTCTCTACTAAGTTGTGTTTTAACTTGCTCGATATGGTTACTATAAATATGTGCATCTCCAAAAGTGTGAATAAATTCTCCAGCTTCATATCCACAAACTTGAGCCATCATCATAGTTAACAACGCATAAGAAGCGATATTAAAAGGCACTCCTAGAAATATATCTGCACTACGTTGGTAAAGCTGACAGGATAATTTGCCGTTACTAACATAAAACTGAAAAAAGGCATGACATGGCGGAAGTGCAGCTTTATTATTGGCTACATTTTCGCCAAAGGATTTTGAAGTGTCAGGCAGCACAGAGGGGTTCCAAGCAGATACCAACATTCGTCGGCTATTGGGGTTTGTTTTCAGAGTTTCGATAACTTCTGTAATTTGATCAATTTCATCACTGTTCCAGTTACGCCATTGGTGGCCATATACAGGGCCAAGATCGCCGTTTTCATCCGCCCAAGCATTCCAAATTTTAACACCATTTTCAGTGAGGTAATCCGTATTTGTATCGCCTTTTAAAAACCATAA
>JABAYZ010000277.1 GCA_018608735.1 Flavobacteriaceae bacterium
TGTTGATATCCAGCACGCAACATCATCAATACTAATTAACCAATCATCGACTACCATAGGCTCTGCAGCTAATAAATTTGCACTCAAAAAAAATCCAGCACATCCAATAAATTTTTGCATACAACCGGCAAACATAAGCTTATCCTCCAGTTATGTTCTTCCAGTAATAACAACATTGGCCCAAGCATTTGAGGCAAAGTTTATTAATAATATTAGTATAACCGTACGCATCAATATTTATCCCACACATCATACTTCTCCCAAACCTGACAGGAAGAGTTTTCCATCATGTATCGCCCAAAGTCTGCACCGTTTATGCTGCAGTACCCGACTAGTCGGTCATATGTTTTAGCCCCTGTAAGCTCACACGTTGCCTGTGACCCTAAGAACTGTTGGGCAATCCTAGATGCTGTGTCGCCTTTCTGCGTACCTCTTTCAGGACAATCTAAGGCTGCTAAGCGTATTGGGACGTTGTTCACCTCAATCGTATCTCCATCACGCACATGTGTAACCTTGCCAGTTAATACTGTCTGTTCTGAAGATACACTGGGGGCCGCTTCTTGCGCTCTGTGGCAGTGGTATGGTTGCGAACCTGCGTGACAACCCTTTTTGTTCAAGCCACCACTGTGCGCCGCCGCATGTGTAACGAGCAGAATAAAGAAAAATATGGAGATTGTGTCTATGGCCTTACCGCCCATACGAATAAAGTTACTATAAATGTTTCTTTTGGGCATGAGGTTCACCTTTTAATCACTTATGGGACGATAGCTCTTTTGAAGAGTTGGAATTAAGCCAATGGGCTTCATTCAACGAATGTTTTTCCATTTTCTTATGACCCTCTTACGGGTGTTCTTAGGCTTTGGCGTTTTTCTATCCAATTGATTAGTGTGATTTGTTCTATTTTCATCAGAAAACTCTACAAGTTCATCATCATCAACAAAAATAGCTGTTTGGCCCAAAGGCTCCTTACTAATATATTTAAAAAAACTGAGACCAGTACCAGGCAAACCTAAACTCACCCACTTGCGACCCGATGGAGACCTGCCAACTCGAAAACCAGGAACTCCCCAGCTATAACCAACGCCACCTCTACTGATAGTCGAGCGGAAGCCAAGGGGTAGACGTATTCTCTGTAGCCATCTAAATCCAAACATAATTTATAATATCGCAAAATTATCTAAGCTTATCTCATCACTATCAGCCCCTTTAAACAGAGCGGTTTGATTTCGTATGGGATCGATTACTAATCCCAAGTGAAAACTAGCAGAGAAAGAGGCTTTTTGATTATATCTATCGGTAGCACTGAAAAATACCCCCAGATTGGGATGAGAATGATACCATCCTACCACCGCCTGTTTAGAGCTTAAACACGAATTGGCATCATTCCAGATCGTAGAATCCATTTTCAAAGAAACTGAACTGTTTTCAAATTTTTTTGACGGGACAATATCCTCTAAGTGAACCACATTTTTGTTTTTAAATTTTAAATCAAATACTTTACCTATGATAACTCCTCCTAGCTCAAAATCGCTAGAAGATAGATGTTTTTGAATTTTATTCCAGCAAGTTCTTTGAGATGTCACAAAGTAATTCTGAGAAGATTTGAGGATGCTCAATGCTGTCAAAACCTCATAACTCTCTAAAAAGTCATCCATATTCAAAATTTTGATATCTGGCTCGATCGCATTCCACTTCATGTTATCTCCATTAAACTATGAAATTAGCACCACATTTTCTGCACGTGGCTTTAATATTTTGTCTATCAGGAACCCTCAGCTTTTGACTGCACTGCTGACACGAAATTACTCTCGTTCGTATATGATTTGAATCTGAAACCGTTTCTTTGGTTGTCCATTTGATCTTTGGTTTAGTTGTTGAACCATGGGTTTTTGAGAATTTATCTGTTGGAAAAAAGCTGGGTTCCGAAGAAGCCTTTTGCCTGTACCATGCAAGTGCCTCACTGTTTGCTGGGCTTTTCGTATTTAAAATAGTTGCTTCAAAAATTAGAATTTTGATTAACCTCTCAACTAAGAGATTTAATCCTTCGGTTGGTAGCCACTTAGTGCCAAGGCAGACCTGTCCAGAAGAATACACGTTGGGGTGGAATACAGGATCTTCAAATATGACTTTAGGTTCCATAAAAGGATATTTGGGTGACAAGGAGATTGTAACAACAGAACTTTTTCTGATCGTCCCCCGGCTATCTCCTACTGTTTTGTAATTTAGTTCAAGTATAATTTTCTGATCAGTTGAGGATGAAAGTTTAATCCCCCCATTTGATGTCCTTGCAAGATCACGGATTTTTTCTATGTCTGCGCTGATCCTTTGAGATTTAGCTGTCATATCCAGCCACCAAAACAGGTTGAACCTCGAGCATATCGCCCTCTACAACTTGAGACTTGAGAAGAGACTCATCAGGATCAAGCGCTATATTTTGTGTAACATTAGCTATTGAGTAATCAACCGTACTGTCTAGCGACCAATTTTCGACTGCCGCCGCGATCAGTTCCCCACAACTGGTATTATAAGCTACTGTCAATTCGGCTTTTCTAGTTTGGTCTGCTGTTCGTACTATCACACTAATTTCGTCAGACGCATTCATCGTAACAATGTCACTAGCCATTATTCCATCTCCAGTAGCAAATCAAATTCGATACTATCGTCCACAATTATCACATATTTACAAGGAATTTTGTATTTACCAAAACTATTTTTCAATTCGCCCATCTGCATTCCCCAAACTATTTGAGCATCCAGCGATCGTTCTCCATCTAGTGACAAAATTGTTTCGTCAAAATTATCGGCAACTTGAAAATAAGTTTTATGCTTTATCCCATTTTTGGTTGTCTCCACCAGTATGGGTTCACTAAATTCGATGTACGTAGACATGTCTTCCCCAAGGAGTTCTGGGAATGCTGAACCTTGCGAATGAAAATTTCTAGCTGCACTTAACAATTTTATTGGCTTTTCCCTATGCATTGATGCGGGACATGATTTTTTTTTCAATAACTGATTGTGCGATAAGGTGAGCGCTTTGGTGTCTAATAAAATCTTTCTGGAATGCTGATGTTTTGACACTGCAGGCTCATTCTTTGAAATTAAAAGGTCAAAAACCTGTGATACAGCGATTGAGCCTACCGAACTTGCAGTTATGCTAGTCGTTGGTACAATATTATTTTCTTGATAAACTTTTCGTATCCAACCACATGAATATCGGGCAGAAATTTTTTCGTAGACAGAACTTGGAATCGAGCATTCGTAGCAAGCGCAGTCATTAGAACTACCAAACGGAAAAATATCTACTGATGCGAAACGATGATCTATTCCTGTATTAATTAAAGGCACACCCGCTATTTGAGCTAGGGAATTAATTTTTATGCGGGCTTCAAAATTATCTACAGCGCACAGCACTGCATCAAATGACCTAATATATTGAATTGAAATTTTATCCCAAAAGTCACCATTAATTGCTTCAAAAACAGTTTCCCTGCTTACGGCGGATGCTCTATTGACTACGGTTTCCGTTTTAGACTTTCCAACGTCTTCTTCTCTAAAAAAAATACTTCGGGTCAAATTGTGGATTTCAATTGTATCAAAGTCTACTAAGGATATTTTTCCAACACCAAAAAGAGAAAGATTTTTTACTATTTCATTCCCAATTGCTCCAGCACCAATAACTAAAAGCTTTAGCGATGAAATAAACTCTCTTTCAAAGCCCGATATTGCAGAGATACGAGCAAACTTATCCATCTTTTTCATCCTTTATACGATTTAATGTTTGCAACCGCTTCGTATTCAATTTTCTAAAAAATGGGTCGCTTGTATCTGGATGATATTTTTTGACTAATGATTTGTATTCATGTTTATCTTTGAAACTTTCAATTTCGACTTCGTCCCCTGTAATGAAAACCTTTGAAGGATCCGTCGGTGGAATATTTTTCCATTTCATCAATCGATCTCCATTATCATAGCTCGATCATTTATAATTATCTCATAACCGAAAGTTTCGTGCTTTATAAGTAAACCCCGTACTTTAATATTTTTTCCCTTGAGTGACTTAACGAAATTAGGTCCACCAACTTTTCGTACAGCGCCCTTGAAGAATACTAACTTAAAACCCTTAATCCAGCTCTTTTTTTCAAACATCACAGCGTAATCAGAACCGCGTTTACTGACATTAACGTTTTGGACTAAACCTTCAAATGTAACCACTTGGTTAACGAATTTGTGGTAATCACGTAATGTGACTGAGTTTGGATTGTAGTTTTTGGGTCGCGCTTTGCCAGGGCCAGCTTGTCTGGTTTGAGAATAAAGACTGATGTTTGATTTGCCGCATGCTATGCAATTAGACGAATTTTCAGATTGAAGAAGTTCAAAGCTTGCGCCCTGATAGAAGACCCCGCATGTGCAGGCGTGAATAATCCCACTTTCATCAATTGGTACACCAGTAAATGCGTCGTTTATCCCATCTAAGTTGGTTGACAGAGCTGGTAAGCTCTCTCCCAAGACGTCGAACTTATCTGAGCATGATGGACATGTAACCCGTATATTGCCTAATGATGTTACGCGGGATTTGGTTCCACAATTTGGGCAGTTGACTACTTTAAGAGTTGTATTGTCAGAAGAACCAAATCCAGAATTCTTAAATTTGATATTCGAGGATTTGGAACCTGATTGGCTTCGGTTTCGCGATACATTGAAAGTTTTTTCCGAAGTTGAATGTTTTGTGTCGTTTCGATCTCTTCTTAACGATTCAGATCGATTTTGACTGTTGTTGTCAGAGCCGTCACTCTTGAAAAAGAAATACCAGACAAAAACGCCAAAGCCGATAAGAAATAAAAGTTCCATTTAGCCATTTTGCCTCAGACAAAAATAAACTGCAATTGCGAGTAAAAACAATATTTGAGATCTGCCGCCATTTTTTCGCAACTACCTACGAAGAACAGATTGCCGGCAGAGATAAATTGACCAAAGGGTGGCTCGCCAGTTGGCTACCCCCGCTGTTTAAAATGTATGTCTTGTCTTCATAACTAACCTTCAGGCGAATTGTTTCTGTTCAAAACTCTTCAGCCTCTCTAGCTATAGATTCTACATCTACATCTTCAATAACAGTATTAATC
>JABAYZ010000036.1 GCA_018608735.1 Flavobacteriaceae bacterium
GGCTTTAGACACGAAAACAAAAGAGTTACTAGGACTAGTAGCCTCCGCAGTCTTACGTTGCGACGATTGTGTGCGCTACCATCTAGAAAAATGCCATGAACAAGGCTTAAGCAGAGCACAAATTTCGGAAGCCCTTAGTATAGCTACCCTTGTAGGGGGCACTATTGTCATTCCACATTTGCGCAGGGCATACGAGTACTTGGATATTTTAGATGCCTAGTTAAATATTATATAAAGTACCCAGAGTTCATGTCTAGTAAGATTCATTTTACTATTTTTAAATTTCTATAAATAAACTAATGAAGTTAAGAGTCCAAAATTTGATGAAGTCCTATAATGGACGAAAGGTGGTAAAGGATGTTTCACTTGAGGTTAATCAAGGCGAAATTGTTGGATTATTAGGTCCTAATGGTGCCGGAAAAACAACTTCTTTTTATATGGCTGTTGGTTTAATAAAACCCAACGGTGGTGCCATTTATTTAGATGATAAAGAAATCACCTCCTACCCAATGTACAAGCGTGCACAAAGTGGGATTGGATACCTTGCTCAAGAAGCTTCTGTATTTAGAAAACTAAGCATCGAAGACAATATTTTGAGTGTTCTTCAAATGACAAAACTTTCGAAAAAACAACAAGTCGATAAAATGGAATCCTTGATTGATGAATTTAGTTTGGAGCATATTAGAACCAACAGAGGCGATTTATTATCTGGAGGGGAACGAAGACGAACTGAAATCGCTCGAGCTTTAGCGACAGATCCAAGTTTTATATTACTCGATGAGCCTTTTGCAGGAGTTGATCCTGTTGCGGTTGAAGACATCCAAAGAATCATAGCCAAACTCACAAAGAAAAATATCGGTATTCTTATTACCGATCATAATGTCCAAGAAACTTTAGCTATTACTGACCGTACCTATCTAATGTTTGAAGGGAGTATCCTTAAAGCAGGAAAACCCGAAGTACTCGCTAATGACGAAATGGTACGAAAAGTGTATCTAGGTCAAAATTTTGAATTGCGTAAGAAAAAATTAGAATTCTAAATTCTTAAACTGTTTTCAAAAAAGCTTTATAATTCGTTTCGCGAGATTCACAACCAATAGGACTAGAATTCCAACACACAAACCAAAAATGAAATCTCTTAATATCCCTGGAAAACTTTCCAAAAAGTGATGAAAGGCCTCTATATTATGTGCAAATATACCGCCTGAAACCAACATAAGTGCCACAGTTCCAATTACTGATAAGCATTTAATTACTATAGGCAACGCATTAACCAATCCAACGCCGGTATAGTTTAGAACGTTCTTTTTTCCCTTACTCATTTGAATTAGTTTCAATCCAAAATCATCCATACGTACAATAAATGCAACGATGCCATACACCCCAGCAGTCGCAATAAAAGAGATCATAGTTACCACTCCAATTTGAACAACTAAAGATTGATCCATAACCGTTCCTAAAGTGATAATGATAATCTCAACAGATAAAATAAAATCGGTAAGAATCGCCGATTTGACTTTCTTCTTTTCAAATTCTAAAATTTGTGATGCTGATAACGATTCGGAAATATTATCAACTACTGGAGTTTTATGAGGAAATATATATTCATAAACCTTTTCTACGCCTTCAAATGCCAAATAAAGGCCACCCATAATCAGTATAATTTTTATGACTGAAGGCAAAAACGCACTGAGTAAAAATGCAATAGGAAGAATTATAAGTTTATTAAAAAAAGAGCCTTTTGTAATGGCCCATAATACTGGTAATTCTCTGGAAGATACAAAACCTGATGCTTTTTCTGCATTGACTGCCAAATCATCTCCGAGGATACCCGCTGTTTTTTTAGCGGATACTTTACTCATTATAAGCACATCGTCCATAAGGACCGAAATATCATCGAGTAGCGCAAAAAAGCCTGAAGCCATAAAATAGGGTGTTTATATAATTTTTATTTTGAAACGATAGATAGCGCTATATAAGCTAAAATAACAAATGGAATTCCTACAAATTGAAAAATAGACATAATCGTTACAGATAAAATAATCAATATGTACCGGGAAGCGTTGTCTTTAAAATTCCATGTTTTAAATTTCAAGGCAATTAATTTTATAGGCGAATTTAGTAAATAACAGCTCACAAAAGTGAGGCCTAATAGAAACCATGGGTTAAGAATAATCGCATGTATAGCTTCACTATTTTGATACTCTAAAATCAGTGGTAAAGAAATAATTAGAAGGGCATTTGCGGGGGTTGGTAACCCGATAAACGCATCCGATTGATTGGTTGAGATATTGAATTTTGCCAATCTGTAGGCTGAAGCCAAAGTAACTAATAATCCAAAATAAGGGAGTAAACCGGTAGCATCCCAAGAAAACTTAGGCGTTAATCCCAATAAATGAAAGAGCACTAAGCCTGGAACCAAACCACTAGTAACCATATCGGCTAAAGAATCGAGTTGAACGCCGAGCTCGCTTTGGACATTTAATTTTCGAGCTACGAGCCCATCAAAAAAGTCAAAGAATATACCAAGACACACAAACAAAGCGGTCAGTTTCATATTGCCTTCAAAAGCAAAAATTACGGCTACACAACCAGAGAATAAGTTTAATAATGTTATAAAATTAGGTATATATGATTTCACTACAAATTGTATTTAATTAGTAAAAATAATAAACTATTTTTGTTTTCAGTAAATAAACAACAATATCTAAAAAAAATTAGAGTTTATAGTACTGTTTACTGATTGATTTAAAAAAAGCCCTTTGCAAGTATTAAAACTAGTCTTAGTATTTTTGACACCGCTATTTATGATGTCACAAACCACTCGAAAATATTCAAATGAATTTTTGAATATTGGGGTTGATGCAGCGGCTTTGGGAATGAGTAATGCAGTTATAGCATCTACATCCGATGTGAACTCTGGCTACTGGAATCCAGCAGGTCTAGTACATCTAGAGGATAATGAAATTGCCATTATGCATTCCAGTTATTTTGCCAATATTGCCAACTATAATTACATTGCTTTTGCAATGCCTTTGGACGATCGTAGTGCCGTGGGGCTTTCACTAATTCGCTTTGGTGTTGATGATATTTTAGATACCACTAGACTTATAGACCAACAGGGCGTGATTAATTACGATCGGATTAATTTATTTTCTACAGCAGATTATGCACTCATCTTTTCCTATGCTAGAAGACTTCCTATTGCAGGATGGAATTATGGGATTAATGCCAAAGTAGTTCGACGTATTATTGGAGATTTTGCCTCGTCATGGGGTTTTGGTTTGGATGTAGGCATTCAGTTTGAATCTAACGATTGGAAGTTTGGACTTATGGCTAGAGATATCACCACAACATTTAATTCTTGGGCCTTTGATGAGGAGCGTTTAAAAGATATTCAAAATGCTATCCCTGGCGAAAATCAAGAAGAACCTGAAGCCACAGAACTAACACTTCCAAAATTACAACTGGGTGTATCTAAAATGTTTACATTTAATTACGATTACACACTTAGAACCGAGCTTGATTTAATCGCTCGATTTGAACAAAATAATGATATAATCTCCACCTCATTTGTAAGTATTAACCCTGCACTTGGCTTAGAATTCGGTTATGTAGACCTTGTTTTTTTAAGAGCAGGTTTAGGGAATTTTCAAAATGAATTGCAAATAGACAATTCTGAATCTTTAACTTTTCAGCCTAATTTTGGTGTTGGATTCAAATATAATGGCATATCCCTTGACTACGCATTTACAGACATTGGCGATCAAAGTGCCGCTTTATATTCTAACGTATTTTCTCTCAAAATTGACTTAAGCATCTTTAGATAATGGTATTAAAAAAAACAATTACGCTTTTACTTTTACTGCTAACTTTCTCCGGCAATGCACAACTTCAACTCACTAGTGAATCGAAAATAAGCATTTTAACCATTGGGCCTGGAGAAGCCTTAAATGATGCTTTTGGACATACAGCCATTCGAATAAAAGATCCTGTTTATAAATTTGACATTGTGTTTGATTATGGACGTTATGACTTTGAAACAGAAAATTTTTATCTGAAATTTACGCAAGGGAAACTCGACTATGAAATCAGTCAATCGGAATTTGATACTTTTTTTGGAAACTACCAGTACCAACAACGTAGTGTGAAAGAACAGCAGTTAAACCTTAATTCAGAACAAAAAACAGCGTTTTATTTACTGTTAAAAGAAAACATCAAACCTGAAAACAAAAGCTATCCCTATGATTTTTTCTATAACAACTGTGCAACAAAAATTATAGAGGGGATTGAGACCATTGTAAATGATCAAATCGTTTATGTGCCTTCTACATCGTTTGAGCAGCTAACTTTTAGAAACTTAATTCGATCGGACTTGAATGAAAATTCTTGGGGAAGTTTTGGAATTGATATTGCATTGGGTTCAAAAATTGATCAGATTGCAAGTGTCGAAGAACATCTGTTTTTACCCAAATATTTATATCAGTTACTTGAAAATTCACATCTAAAAACAGATAGCACAACACTAGTCACAGCATCTAAAACTCTAAATCCCTCTGAAAAAGTCACAAAAACTAATTTTTTTGGCAGTCCACTTTTTATCTTAGGCATCCTAGCGTTGATTATGGTTTTAATCACTTACAACGATTTTAAAACTAAAACACGCAGCACATGGCTCGATGTCAGTGTATTTGGCCTAACGGGTTTTATAGGCCTTGTGTTAGTGCTGTTATGGTTTGCAACAGACCACACGGCTACAGCCTATAACTATAACCTCTTGTGGGCTTGTGCGCTCAATATTTTGTTTATACCGTCCATATGTAAGTCAAAACTAAATAATCGTGGCCTAAGTTATTTGAAATTTCTTATTGTGCTTTTTTGCTTGATGGGACTGCATTGGATGACGGGCGTACAATCCTTTGCAATTGGGCTAAGCCCGCTACTCATCGCTATTGGAGTTAGATATTTATTTTTAATTCATCATTTCAAAGCTGCAAATCGTGTATAATTATCCTTTCTTTGCAAAAACAAAATTTTGAATTACCTCAACGTA
>JABAYZ010000262.1 GCA_018608735.1 Flavobacteriaceae bacterium
CATAGCCTTCTTTGATGTCTAATAAAACAACTTCGGAAGCAAAGTTTTTAATGGCGATGTATTCTGCGCAACTTGCTCCTACTGCGCCGGCACCTACTACTGTTATTTTCATTTTAATTTATTTTTAAAGTATTCTAATTATTATCTAAAACTAAATGCAAACCCTAAAGTTGCAGTATTATATTCTTGTAAAGTGTAATCTGCAAAAATCTTGAAAAACGCAAGATTTAAACGTGCGCCTACAGTTGCTCTAGTTCCTGAGGTTTTAAATTTTAAACCAATAGGATCTGTAACCCTTTCTGTGACCGTTTCTTGACCTTGACCTCCAGATGAATCTACCTGATATGTGAGTTCATAATCGCCTCGAATATCAAACGTTGTGGTTCCACCACTATAACCAAATCCACCATAAATCGTCACAATTTTAAAGTCCAAAGACCCCAAAGCTTGTATGTTCCAGGTTCTCAATTTAAATTCTCCAAGTCCATTTCTTACAACGACTGCACTTGTGGCACTCGAATTTCCAATATTATAATCCACATTTGTTGTGGTATAAGCCCCAAAAAGGGACACAGAAAAGGGTAGTTTTCCAGCAAGTCCAAGGTATTGTGTTACATCATGCTGAAGTCCAACCCCAAATAAATTAGCCTCTACATCAGATCCAACTCCAATATTTGGTATAAATCTTAACTTGATTGTGGTTTTGAAAGGCAAGCCTAACCCAACTTGTACAAAAGGAGAAGGAATGGCATTGACAGGTAAATCATTTGCTACACCACCAGGAAATTCAAATGAAACGTCTTTAGTTCTATTTCCTTGATAAGGTAAACTCGCATTAAAGGTCGTTTTGGTGTCATCTTTTCCTAACACTGTTGGGATACGTGTTCCCCCACCTTCAACTGAAACAAAATTATACTGATCTGCAATAAAGTCAAACATTTGATCTTTATCGGGAGTAAAGGCTGCGTTGACACCAAAAGTGATATCAAAGCCGAATTTTTTGTGCGTTTTTGCTGTGGAATACCATCCACTGTTCATACCAGTCATTAACCCTTTTGCTACTGGATTCAGGTAATTTTGAAGTAATAGACTGGCATCGTCACCTGCAAGTAAAACACTTTCGAGGTCTTGAGAAGTGGACACGTTTACACCAAAAAGGAGTGCACTAAAAATAATTATTTTTTTCATATCTTAAGATTTGGGGTTAACATTTAAGCATCTATATTGGCATATATTGCATTTTTTTCAATAAATTCTCGTCTTGGCGGCACATCGTCACCCATCAACATTGAGAAGATGCGATCGGATTCTGTTCCGTTTTCAATTTGTATTTGACGTAAGGTTCTAAATTCTGGATTCATAGTGGTGTCCCAAAGCTGAACAGCATTCATTTCTCCAAGACCTTTATACCGTTGGATTTTTGCACCATCTCCATATGTATTCATTAGCGCCAAGCGCTCTTCATCATTCCAAGCGTATTCTTTTTTAGCGCCTTTTTTAACTAAAAATAACGGAGGGGTAGCAATATAAATATGTCCATTTTCAATCAGCTCTTTCATGTATCTAAAAAAGAAGGTTAAAATAAGGGTTTCAATGTGACTACCATCAATATCGGCATCACACATAATTACTATTTTATGATATCTTAATTTTGAAAGGTTTAGGGCTTTACTATCTTCTTCAGTTCCAATAGTTACTCCTAAAGCCGTGAATATATTTTTAATTTCTTCATTTTCAAAAACCTTGTGGGTCATTGCTTTTTCCACGTTCAAAATTTTACCTCTTAATGGCAAAATTGCTTGAAAGGCTCTATCACGTCCCATTTTTGCGGTTCCACCAGCCGAATCTCCCTCCACTAGGTAAATTTCACATTTTGTAGGATCTTGTTCAGAACAATCACTCAGTTTTCCAGGTAAACCTCCAATACTCATGACGGATTTACGCTGCACCATATCACGTGCTTTTTGAGCAGCATGACGGGCTTGTGCCGCAAGAATCACTTTTTGAACAATTATTTTAGCATCATCTGGATTTTCTTCTAGATAGTTTGTCAGCATTTCCGAAACGGCTTGACTTACCGAAGCCGAAACTTCTCTGTTTCCTAGCTTGGTTTTGGTTTGGCCTTCAAATTGTGGCTCTTGAACTTTCACGGATATAATCGCGGTTAAGCCTTCACGGAAATCATCACCTGCAATATCAAACTTAAGTTTGTCTAACATTCCTGATTCATCCGCATATTTTTTTAAGGTGTGTGTCAATCCACGACGGAAGCCCGATAAGTGTGTTCCGCCTTCATGGGTATTAATATTGTTGACATACGAATGCAAATTCTCCGCATACGAGGTATTATAAATCATGGCAACTTCTACAGGAACGCCATTTTTCTCACCTTCAAAAGCAATGACGCTTTTCATGATGGGATCTCGGTTACTGTCTAAGTATTTGATGAATTCAGAAAGTCCTTCGGTAGAATGAAAGGTTTCGCCTAAAAATTCTCCTTTATCGTCTTTTTCTCTTTGATCTACAAGAACTATAGTAATGCCTTTATTCAAGAAGGCTAATTCTCGTAATCGACTCGCTAGAGTTTCATAAACATAAACCAAAGTCTGGGTGAATATTTGTGGATCAGGTCTAAACGTCACTGTGGTTCCTCTGCGATCAGTTTCTCCAACTTGTTTTACAGGATACATGGCTTTTCCGCGCTCGTATTCTTGTTCATAAATTTTTCCGTCGCGAAAAACTGTTGCTTTTAAATGCTCAGAAAGTGCATTCACACAACTAACACCTACGCCGTGTAGTCCACCAGATACTTTATAAGAATCCTTATCAAATTTACCTCCAGCACCAATCTTGGTCATGACCACTTCTAAAGCAGATACGCCTTCTTTTTTGTGAAGATCTACAGGGATACCACGACCATTATCTTCGGTTGTTATAGAATTGTCTTCATTGATAATCACGGTGATTTTATCACAATGACCCGCCAAAGCTTCATCAATCGAGTTATCAATAACTTCATACACCAAGTGGTGTAAACCTCTCAAGCCTACGTCTCCAATATACATTGATGGACGCATGCGTACATGCTCCATACCTTCTAATGCCTGAATACTATCAGCCGAATAACTACTTTTATTAACTTCTTCGCTCATTATGTTGAATGTGTTATTTAGTTTAAATTAAATGCCACAAAAACTGCATTTATCCAAACAAAGATAATTAATCTCTCAACGAATTTAAAAGGTTTTTAGGGAATTTAACTAGAATTATTAACAATCGGCTGTTTTTATAAAACGCCCTTAAATCTACTAAAAACGCCCTTAAATCAAATTTAAAGACGTTGTATTATGCTGGTAAATTAAAAATACAAAACAAAAGCCTCAGAGGTCTTTATTTAAACTTTCAAATCACTAGTCGTATGCTTTATCATGCACATTTAGAATTGCTCTTCCAGAAGGTTCGTTCATATTTTTAAAGGCTTCATCCCACTCCAGAGCAATCGCAGTACTACAAGCTACACTTGCCTCTTGCGGCACGCTTAAAGCAGCGGCATCACTTGGAAAATGTGCTTCGAAAATGGAACGGTAATAAAACTCTTCTTTGTTTTGTGGGGTTTGAATAGGGAACCTGAATTTGGCATTTGCCAATTGTTCATCAGAAATCTCCGCATCCACCACTTCTTTTAAGGTATCGATCCAGCTATAGCCAACACCATCGCTAAATTGTTCTTTTTGACGCCAGGCTACACTTTCGGGCAACATGTCTTCAAAGGCTTTTCTAATGACCCATTTTTCCATGCGCTCACCATTGATCATTTTGTCTTGTGGGTTGATGCGCATCGCGACATCCAAAAATTCTTTATCTAAAAAGGGCACTCGCCCTTCAATACCCCAAGCCGCCAAACTTTTGTTGGCTCTTAAGCAATCGTACATGTGTAACTTATCTAATTTACGGACGGTTTCATCGTGAAATTCCTGTGCATTTGGTGCTTTATGGAAATATAAATACCCTCCAAAAATCTCATCTGCACCTTCACCAGATAATACCATCTTAATGCCCATAGATTTAATCACTCTTGCCATTAAATACATTGGCGTTGAAGAACGAATGGTGGTGATGTCATAGGTTTCTATATTATAAATCACATCTTTAATGGCATCTAAGCCTTCTTGAATGGTGAATTTAATTTCGTGATGTACGGTTCCAATATGATCGGCAACCACTTGTGCCGCTGCCAAATCTGGAGAGCCCTCTAAGCCTACCGCAAATGAATGTGTTTGTGGATACCAAGCATCGGTTTCGTCGCCAGATTCCACACGTTTTTGAGCATATTTTTTTGCTATGGCAGAGACCACTGATGAATCCAAACCGCCAGAGAGTAAAACACCATAAGGCACATCACTCATTAATTGTCTATGCACCGCGGCTTCTAAGGCTTCTTTTATTGTGGCAATACTTGTTTCGTTCGCTTTTACTGCATCAAATTCTCTCCAATCTCTTTTGTACCATTGCACAAACTTCCCGTCTTTGCTGGACATATAATGTCCTGGGGGAAACAACTCAATTTTGGAACAGGTTCCTTCTAGAGCTTTTAATTCTGAAGCCACATAAAAGGTACCGTTTTGATCCCAGCCTATATACAAAGGAATGATCCCCATATGGTCCCGAGCAATAAAGTACACATCGTTTTCAACATCGTAAATGGCGAAACCAAAAATACCGTTCAGGTCGTCCACAAAATCAACGCCTTTATCTTTATATAGTGCTAAAATAACTTCACAGTCACTTTGGGTCTGAAAGTTATATTTGCCTTCGTATTGTTTTCTAATGTCTTGGTGGTTATAGATTTCGCCATTGGCTGCCAAAATAAGCTTTTTGTCTTCGCTGAAGAGCGGTTGTTTCCCAGATGCAGGATCTACAATTGCCAAGCGCTCATGTGACATGACGGCTTTTTCATCACTATAAATACCGCTCCAGTCCGGGCCACGGTGTCTTATTTTT
>JABAYZ010000268.1 GCA_018608735.1 Flavobacteriaceae bacterium
TAAACTTAATTATTGTTCTGCAATAGTTATTTTAAAATATTTCTTGAGATGACTAACTTTTGGATTTCAGTTGTACCTTCGCCAATGGTGCATAGTTTTGAATCTCTATAAAATTTTTCTACTGGATAGTCTTTAGTATAACCATAACCGCCATGAATTTGAACGGCATCATTGGCGATTTTCACACAAGATTCACTGGCAAACATTTTTGCCATTGCGCCTAATGTGGTGACTTTAGCCCCTTTATTTTTCAAAAAAGCGGATTTATGAAGTAACAGTTCTGAGGCTTCAATTTCTGTAGCCATATCTGAAAGCTTGAACGATATGCCTTGAAAACTAGAAATAGGTTTTCCAAACTGAACGCGTTCTTTGGCATATTTCAAGGCTGCTTCATACGCGCCTTTAGAAATTCCTAATGAAAGGGCACCTATAGATATACGCCCCCCATCTAATATTTTTAGGGATTGAATAAAGCCTTCGCCTTCATCTCCCAATAAATTATCTTTAGGAATACGACAGTTGTCAAATACAAGTTCGGCGGTCTCGCTAGCACGCATTCCAAGTTTGTCTTCTTTTTTTCCTGAGGAAAATCCAGGAGTTCCTTTTTCAATGACAAAGGCGGACATTCCATGAGAGTCGCCTTTTTCGCCAGTACGTGCAATTACGACTGCAATGTGTCCACTACGGCCATGTGTTATAAAGTTTTTGGACCCATTTAAAACATAATGGTCTCCATCTCTGACTGCTGTAGTGTTCATTCCTGCAGCATCACTACCTGTATTGTGTTCCGTTAAACCCCATGCACCAATCCACTCGCCTGTAGCGAGCTTGGGAAGCCATTTTTGTTTTTGAGCTTCATTACCAAAATAGTAGATATGTCCAGTGCATAATGAATTATGTGCTGCTATGGATAATCCTATTGAGGGATCAACCTTAGAAATTTCTTCAATAATGGCAATATATTCATGATATCCAAAACCAGAACCACCATATTTTTCTGGGATAAAAATACCCATAAAACCCATTTCTCCGGCTTTATGAAGTACATCTGCAGGGAAATGCTGCGACTCATCCCATTCCATGATGTGAGGTCTAATGTGTTGTTCTGCAAAATCTTTTGCAGCAGCAGCGATTAGTTTTTGTTCTTCTGAATAATTAAAATTCATATATGGCTTAATTAAGTGACAAATATAATTTAATAATTTCTAATTTTTCCTTGGGAAATTCTTTAACTTTTGTTAATTCCTCAAGTTCACTAAAGCCATCCTTTAACATTCTCAACTCTATAATCTCATACGCCAATTCATAATCGATATGTTGAATACCTACCAATTGATCAATGGTTGCTGTGTTTAAGTTTATTTTTTTAATTTGTCGTGGCGTTTTAACAGTGAACTCTTTGAGAATATTTTCTATCACATCGGGTTTCAACCCCTGAATATCATACAATTGTATCTCTGAAATAAAACCGCCATCAAAGGCATCTCTATACCTTATAATACGTTCCGAATAATATGCGCCGATACCATACACGTTTTGAAGCTGCAATGCTGTTGCCGTATTGAGATCAATTTTTTGTTTTGTTGTTTTGGTTGACGTATTATATGCTAGTGTTGAGTTTTGAACTGATTTCGATACCCAATCCGGAAACTTAAAATATGCTGAGATTGTATGGAGAAGTGAATCGGATACTTTTGTGACGTTTTGAAATTCTTTTGTAGAGTTTATCCATTTATTTTTAGCTCTGTATAAATGTAATCTATTAATTTCTTCAGCAGTCATACCAAGTGTATACCCTTTGTAATCGGTGATATAATTTGGGTTAAAGCGGTATAGTTTTGGAGTAGACCGTTGGAATTGTACGTCTCTTAAACTGTCTACTTCTTTACTAAATTTTAAATACGTTTCAGGGTTCACATCAAACGTATCAGCACGAAATGTTGTATTAAATACCCAAAACACTTCCAAAAAGATGATAACGATAACCAACATAATTACCGCTAACCGCTGTTGGTTTGAAAAGTAGGTGTAAAATTTCATTTTGGGGCAACCATCTCTATTTCTTAATCGCTTTCATGTATTTAGTTAATTCTTTCTTTACAACAGGAAATAAGAAGAACAATCCGACCATGTTAGGGAAAATCATCGCAAAAATCATCGCATCAGAGAATTTCCAAATAGACCCCATACTCGCGGCAGCTCCAATAACTACAAATAATAAGAATAGTAGTTTATAAACTAAATCAGCTACTTTTCCTCTTCCAAATAAAAACTTCCACGATTGAAGTCCGTAGTAGGACCATGAAATCATTGTTGATACTGCAAACAGAACAACTGCGATGGTTAAGAATATATTAGAGTAAGGTATGTATTGTGCAAAAGCTTTGGATGTGATTCCTGCGCCCTCATATGCGACTCCGTCAATAAAGACGACTCCAGAACCATCTCCTCCATATTCGAAGAATCCGCTAAAGTTAAAAATCACAATTACCAAGGCGGTCATGGTGCAGATAACAACGGTATCGATAAAAGGCTCTAAGAGTGCTACTAAACCTTCTGAAGCCGAATATTTTGTTTTAACCGCAGAATGTGCAATTGATGCAGAGCCAGCTCCAGCTTCATTTGAAAATGCTGCGCGTTGAAATCCTACAATAACAACTCCAATTACAGAGCCAACACCAAAGGCTGTTGGGTTAAATGCTTCTCTAACAATAAGACTTATAGCATCATCAACTAAAGAGAAATTAGATAGAATAATATACAAACAAGCGACTACATACATCACAGCCATAAATGGCACTACTTTTTCTGTCACTTGTGCTATACGTTTGATTCCTCCGATAATAATAACTCCAACCAATGCAGCTAAAACAAGACCTACAATTGCACCCGCAGCAGTACTCTCCCAATTAAATAGCTCTTTTATAACAATGGTCGCTTGATTGGATTGTGCAGCATTACCACCTCCAAAAGAGCCTCCAATACAGAAGACTGCAAAAATAGCTGCAGCTACTTTACCAATTTTAGCAAAACCTCTTGATTTTAAACCTTTACTTATATAATACATTGGCCCACCATATACAGTACCATCTTCTCCAACATCTCTAAAATGGACTCCCAAAGTACACTCTACAAACTTAGTAGACATCCCTAACAATCCACAAACAATCATCCAAAAAGTAGCGCCTGGACCCCCTAAAGCAATCGCCAAAGCAACCCCTGCAATATTTCCATTTCCAACAGTTCCCGAAACTGCTGTTGCTAAGGCCTGAAAATGACTGACTTCGCCATCAGCACTTTCATCTTTAATCGTTTCAATAGTATCACCTCCAGGTGTAGAATCGCCATACATCGCTTCTGATGTTGCATGGTCGACATGATCATACTTTCCTCGCACTACATTAATTGATTTTCCAAAATAACGAATGTTTGGAAATCCAAAATAAATCGTAAAAAACAAGGCGCTTCCAACTAATAATACAAGTACAAAAGGAATAGTGATCGTATCTCCTTTATATATAGCAAAGAAAATTGCGTCAAAAAAGGCATCTGCAACGGGCTGAAATGCTTCGTCAATTTTTTGATCTAATCCTTTTTCTTGTGCAAAAGACACAACTGGTAAAATCAAAGCTATTATAGTTTGAATGTATGTTTTCATAGGAAATGTTTGTGTAAAATTTATTAAGCCAACAAGATGGTGAAAATAAATGAGTTATTAAAATCTCTTTGGAGATTATAGATTCTAACTATCTCGATCTATTTAATATCAATATTGTATATCGAGTTCAGCTTTTGAATTTGTTCGGGGCGTCCCAAAACAATCACTTTTGAGTTGGGTACTAATTTCTTGTTTGCTTCAGGATTAATTGTATAATTACCTAATTCGTCTTTGTAACCAATCACATTACATCCCGTTTTTTTTCTTAGGTCTAAATCTTGAATGGTTTTAATACTAGAAGTATCATATAGTTTCTGAACTGCAATCTCCTCGATATTAATCGTATTATTCCCAACAATCGAAAGGTTATCAATAAACTCTAACAAATCTGGGACGACTACCAAAGAAGCCATGTGATCTCCACCAATTTTATCTGGTAAAATGACGTTATTGGCACCTGCAAATTTCAACTTGCTATAAGAAGATTCATTGGAGGCACGACTGATAATTCGGGCGGTTTTGTTCATTTGACGTGCAGAGAGTACCACAAATACATTGTCAGTGTCACTCGGTAAGGCAGAAATTAAACATTCTGCACGTTCGATTCCGGCGGCCGTAAGTACCTCATCGTCGTTGGCATTGCCATAAACGAAAAGAATGTCTTCATTTTGATATTTATCTATGGTCTCTTTATTGGACTCTACAACTACAAAAGGGCGGTTGTGGGTTCTTAATTTTTTGGCAGCTTGCTGGCCATTTCTTCCAAATCCACATATCACAATATGATTGGACAGTGCATCAATTTTTTTTTGCATCTTTTTATGTTTTAGTTCGGAAATAACATTTTTTGAGATTATATATTCAGTAATCACTTTAAGCGCATACCCAACAATAATGACACTCGTTAGTATCAGAAAAATCGTAAATAATTTAGCCTCGGGATCTAAGGGATGAACTTCTCCAAAACCGACTGTAGTAATGGTAATGACAGTCATATAAAGTGCATCCGTCCAAGAAAAATCAGATATAATTTTGAACCCGACAACTCCTGTAAAAAGCAATAAAACCAACAAGAAAAGTGCTGTGCTAATTTTAGATTTGTAGAGTTTTATAAAGGGGTTATTCATAGCTATTAAATATCAAAAACGGAGGTTCTTTTGGTGTATATCAAATCTTTGATGCGCATCCAAAATGCCAAGAATAAATAAAATGCAAATCCAAAACCAAGGGTTACAAATGTCAGGTAAATAAAAGAGGTTCGAACCACTTTAGCGCGCATTCCAAAACGATCGGCTATACGCTGACACACATAG
>JABAYZ010000289.1 GCA_018608735.1 Flavobacteriaceae bacterium
GATTAAGACAATTAACAGGTTTAGAACAAGATAAATTACGCGGGGAGTATGACGAGATCAAAAAGACTATTAACGAATTGAAAGATATTCTTGATAAAAAAGAGCGTCGTATGCTAATTATCAAAGAAGAACTTGCTGTTGTTAAAGATAAATATGGTGATGAGCGTCGTTCTGTGATTGAATATGCCGGAGGGGATTTATCTATAGAAGATATGATTCCAAACGAGCAAGTGGTCATTACAATTTCACATGCTGGTTACATCAAACGGACATCATTGACAGAATATAGAACTCAAAATAGAGGAGGGGTTGGACAAAAAGCTTCAACCACTCGTAATGAAGATTTCTTAGAGCATTTATTTGTGGGAACAAACCACCAATATATGTTATTCTTCACTCAAAAAGGAAAATGTTTTTGGATGCGCGTTTATGAAATCCCAGAAGGAAGTAAAACCTCTAAGGGGCGTGCCATTCAAAACCTTATAAACATTGAGCAAGATGATAAAGTTATGGCTTTTATTTGTACTCAAGATTTAAAGGATGAAGCGTATATAAATTCGCACTATGTAATTATGGCGACCAAAAAGGGTCAGGTTAAGAAAACATCTTTAGAACAGTATTCTCGACCAAGAACCAATGGAATTAATGCCATAACGATCAAAGAAGATGATGAATTATTAGAAGCAAAACTAACGACTGGGGAAAGTCAAGTGATGTTAGCCTTAAAATCTGGTAAAGCCATCCGTTTTGAAGAAGCAAAAACCCGTCCAATGGGTCGTGGAGCTTCTGGAGTTCGAGGGATTACCCTAGCGCATGATACGGACCAAGTTATCGGAATGATCGCTGTAGATGACATGGAAAGTAATATCCTTGTAGTTTCTGAAAACGGTTACGGCAAGCGCTCAAGTTTGGAAGATTACCGAATTACCAACCGTGGTGGGAAAGGTGTGAAAACCATTTCGATTACAGATAAAACGGGTAATTTAGTATCCATCAAAAATGTAACTGACGAAGATGATTTAATGATCATCAATAAATCAGGTGTTGCGATTCGATTGGCTGTAGAAGACTTAAGAGTTATGGGACGTGCCACTCAAGGGGTTCGTTTAATAAATCTTAAAGGCAATGACTCCATTGCCGCAGTTGCAAAAGTTATGCGTGAAGATGAAGAAGACATCGAAGCCATTCAAGGAGCAATTGAAGAAGATACAACAGAAGAAGGCACACCAACTCAAGTAGATGGCACAACTATTGATACTGAGGAAGAAGAATAACATTAAATATAACTATTAAAAATTATAATACGATGAAAACATATTTTGTATTTGCAATCGCACTCACTCTAAGTTTTTCTGCAATTGCACAAAAAAAAGAGATTAAAACAGCAACTAAGGAATTAGCAAAAGGAAACTATGAAAAAGCGGGTGTAGCTCTTGATGCTGCCGAAGCCCTTTTGAGTTCTATGGATGAAAAGTATAAGAGTCAATATTATTTACAAAGAAGTATTTATTATTTGAATACTGGAGATGTAGACTTTAGCGATGTTATGAAATCTATTGAGGCCTTAAAATTGGTCACTGATCCAGCTCAAGAACAAGGCGTTAAAGATCAAACACAAAACTTAAAAGCTCACCTTGTTAACACAGGAAGTTCGTTATTAAAATCTAGCGATTATAAAACGTCGGCAGATTATTTTGAAAATGCCTATAAGCTCTCTCCTAGTGACACGGTTTATTTGTTTTATGCGGCTTCAACTTCAGTAAATGCAAAGATGTATGACCGCTCTCTTGCGATGTACGAAGAATTAAGAACCTTAGGGTTTACTGGAATAGAGAAAAACTACTATGCTACAAACGTTGAAACTCAGGTTGAAGAATTATTTGGCAGTAAAGTACTTAGAGACGTCTCTGTTAAAACAAAATCACATGTCAATCCTAAAGATGAATTAACAGAATCTAAATTTCCTGAAATCATAAAAAATATCGCCTTAATTTATGTCCAAAATGGAGATAATGAAAAGGCACTTGAAGCCATGGCTATTGCTAGAGAGCAGGATCCTGAAAATGTCAATTTATTATTAACGGAAGCCAATGTGTATTACACCATGGGTAATACAACAAAATTCAAAGAATTATTAGAAATTGCTGTTCAAAAAGATCCATCAAATCCTGAGCTACAGTATAACCTTGGAGTGATTTCATCTGAAATCGATGATTTTGAAAATTCAAAAAAATACTATTTAAAAGCGGTAGAATTAAAACCAGATTATACCAACGCTTATATAAACCTAGCAGCCCTGATTTTAGGACAAGAAGAGTCGATACTCAGTCAAATGAACAAATTAGGATCTTCTGCTGCTGATGATCGAAAATATGATCAATTAAAAGAAAAGCGTAATCAATTATATTTAGATGCGATACCACACTTAGAAAACGCGATCAAATCTGATCCAGCCAATTTTCAAGCGGTAAAAACGCTATCAAATATTTATAGCGCTGTAGGAGATACACAAAAATATAAAGAATTTAAAGCGCTTGCCGAAGAGTTAGAATCAAAACAATAGTATTATGTTTTTAATACATTAAAAACAAAGCCATTCAAAATTTGAATGGCTTTTTTAGGATATTATTTTTTTGATGACTCTTAATTTGTGAGAGTGTGTTTTAGTGTCCACATTATAGATGCCACTTTGATCCAAGAGATCTATTCGAACTTTTCCATGTGCATGAATAATATGATGGTTTTCCATAATAATACCTACATGGATAATATCGCCTTCATTATTATCAAAAAAAGCGAGATCACCGGGTTCACTTTCTTCTATAAAACTAAGAGCATCTCCTTGAGAGGCTTGTTGAGAGGCGTCTCTCAAAATTTTGAAGCCATTTAGTTTATATACCATCTGAACAAACCCAGAACAGTCAATTCCAAAAGGTGTTTTGCCTCCCCATAAATAGGGTGTATTTAGGTATGAAATGGCAGTGTCTACAAGTTTAGATTTATCTTTTGTTCCAATGGCTGCTGCACCTTCAAACGCATGCCCTAAGTAGGAGAGGCCATTAAGCGCGGAACCTAACAAAATAGGATGTAATTGTTGTTGTTGATTGACGATAAAATCAACCAAATCTGTGCTCATTAAAGGATCGGATTTGTGGAGTTCTTTGTATTCCAATTCGTCAATAAATTGAAACTGTTTATTGTCAATCCATCCTTCGTATTTATCAAACCCTAAACGAATGCGACTCCAGGACTTTCGGTGTTCTAAGACCTTAAAGTGATCGCCATAGAGTACTTGCGAAATTAATTCGCTCGTATCCGTAGCTTCAGATCTTAAAGCAACAACGCTGAGGTAGCAAAGGCCGTATTGCATTCCCTATATATTATTTCGTTCTAGGATCAAAGCCGAAGCACCGCCACCACCATTACAAATCGCTGCAGCTCCGATTTTTCCATTATTTTGTTCGAGGACACTCAGTAGAGTCACCACAATTCGAGCACCAGAACAGCCTAGGGGATGGCCTAAAGAAACGGCACCACCATTGACATTCACAACAGAGTCGTCTAATTCTAAGAGTTTCATATTAGCTAAGCCCACCACCGAAAAAGCTTCGTTGAGTTCAAAGTAATCCACATCTGAGATCGTAATATTTGCTTTTGCAAGTGCTTTTGGAAGTGCTTTTGAAGGTGCTACAGTGAACCATTCAGGTTCTCTTGCGGCATCAGCGTAGCCTATAATAGTAGCCAAAGGATTCAATCCTAATTCTTCTGCTTTTTCTTTGCTCATAAGCACGACTGCTGCGGCACCATCATTTATTGTAGAAGCGTTTGCAGCCGTTACCGTTCCGTCTTTTGTAAAAGCAGGGCGTAACCCAGGAATTTTATCCAAACGTACATTAACATACTCCTCATCCTTATCTATAACTACGGCTTCTCCTCGTCGTTGCGGAACCTCTACAGGAATGACTTCAGAATCAAATTTTCCGTTATCCCAAGCCTCAGTCGATCGTTTGTAGGATTGGATCGCAAAAGCATCTTGCTCTTCACGTGTAAACTTATATTTTGTAGCACAGCTATCTGCAAATACACCCATGGCTTGATTTGCATAAGCATCCACCAAACCATCTTTTTGAAGACCATCCTCTAAAGAAATTGGTCCAAACTTTTGTCCTGATCGCGCGTGCTGATAATGTGGAATAGAACTCATATTTTCCATTCCTCCAGCCACAATAATATTGGCATCGCCTAGAGCAATCGCTTGGGCAGCCTGCATAATCGTTTTCATTCCAGAAGCACATACTTTGTTGATCGTAGAGCAGGGTACAGCATCAGGGATACCTGCATAAATAGCAGCTTGTCTGGCTGGTGCTTGACCTGTACCAGCTTGTACCACCTGACCCATCAATACTTCATCAACAAGCGTTGGATTTAAATTAATTTTTTCAAGAGCACCTTTGATAGCGATTCCACCCAGTTTTGGTGCAGAAACGGCAGATAGTCCACCTAAAAAACACCCTATTGGAGTTCTTGCTGCGGATACAATTACAACGTCTTTACTCATAGTTTAAAATTTAGATTGGGTTCATGCGAAAATAACTAAAATTTGGGATATATAAAGTAGTATTATCCTAATATAGAGAGAAAAGATACTTCTTTTTGTTACTTTTGAATAGTGACACAAGTGTAATATTAAAATTAGTGGCGGGATAAATCGTTTTTAATCCACTAATTTTATAGTTTTAAAAATCAATATCCAACCACGCTATGGAACGGCCTAATCTAAAGCTTAACTTATAAGCAAAGGATTAAATGCTTGTTCTATGTGTCAATTAAAAAAATATATACACATGAAAGATATAATGAACCTTTTTCATAAAAATCATTCCTTAATTTACAAGGTTTTTCTTTTTGTGTTAACCACTTTTGTGATTGTCTATTTGTTTCCTAAAAGTGGAACTTTTAGAT
>JABAYZ010000208.1 GCA_018608735.1 Flavobacteriaceae bacterium
TAAAGAAATATAAAAAGAAAAAGAGATATAACCATAAAATATCTACAAAATGCCAGAATGTAGAGGCAAGGTCAAATCCAAGGGTATTTTCGGATGAATATTTCTTATTTAATTGATTAATTATAACCACTATGAGACATATAATTCCTGCTAAGACATGTACGATGTGAACCACCGCAATAACATATACATAGGACATTGTAATATTACTTGTTGGCCCTGTAAAGTTATACCCTGAATCAATAATTTGGTTAAACCCTAACACCTGAGAATAGATAAATGCAATTCCAAGAATTAATACACCTATAAGAAGTGATGTTGTGATTTTTTGTTGATTTTTATTTAAGGTCTGTTTAGCAGCATATAAAACAATGCTACTTAGAAAAATAATTAAAGTACTATAGATAAATGAGTTTGGTAGCACAAAATCGACTAACCAATCTTCTCGTGAGCTACTCACAATAAAAGCACTTGTAAGCCCTGCAAAAGACATGATAAGGGAAACAATTCCAAACCATAACATCATTTTTTTTGCGCGCTTTTGTTTTATTTGGGTAGTCCCTTGTGTTAAATCCATAGTCTGATAAATTTATCTAAAACGTAAATAATTTGAATTAAAGTAATATAAACAACACTTGATAACATCAATTGGCGTGCTGCTTTAACGGTTTGATTTTTAAACAATTTGAATCCATAGTATAAAAACCAAATTCCCGCTGCTAGCGTCAGAAGTGTTGCGACTACAGATAATTGGAGTGTTCCCGTAAACCCAAACACAGGAATTATAGATATAAGAACCGTCCAAACAATATAAATAATTGCCTGAAGCGCCGTGCCTTTATCACGTTTACCGGTAGGTAACATATTAAACCCTGCTTTCTGGTAGTCATCATGTAAAAACCAACCAATAGCCCAAAAGTGCGGAAATTGCCAAAAAAACTGTAGCATAAACAAGATACCTGCCTCAATTCCAAATTTTCCAGTCGCAGCAACCCAGCCCAACATGAATGGAATTGCTCCAGGGATAGCTCCAACAAACACTGATAGTGGTGTTTTTGTTTTTAAAGGGGTATATGCGCTTGTATACAGACAGATTGAAATGGCGCCAAACATGGCTGTACGTTCATTAATAATGTATAATATGGTCAGACCAGCAATGGTCAGGATAGTTGCTAAAATAAACGCATTTGTCAGCGTCATGCGCCCCGCAGGAATAGGTCTGTTTTTGGTACGATCCATAAGTGCGTCCAAGTCATGCTCAATAATTTGATTGAATACATTTGAAGCCCCTACCATAAAATACCCGCCTATAGCCAAAAGTAATAAGGTCTGAAAACTAACGGAATCTACGGCTAATAAATAGCCCGCTAAAGATGAAAACACCACACTAATAGACAGGCCCATTTTGGTCACTGACTTAAAATCAGCCAGAAAGGATTTTGATGTAACTGAAGTGGAAGTATTATTCGACATAAAGGTGAAATTTCTTCACAATTGAACTGCAAAGATACTTCTAAAATCCATTTTAGCAATGTAAATTCTGGAAATAAACACCATTTCTTGAACCCCGTTTTATTTCCTCATAATATAAATCGATAGGTAGCTTTCAGTAAGAAAATATTCTGAGGACGTTGATCTAAAACCCCAGATTCAAATCCTTGAAACAAATCATCCTTCACTGAAACGCTCCCAGCTATTCCTTGCGACCACACCAAAAATAATTCGGATCCTGGGATATATTCCCATCGCAATACAAGGTTAGAATTGAATTGAACAAATGAAAAATCTGGATTATCAAAACTATATTCTGAAACACCGTCTTGATTTTCATCAATATTATAAACGTCGTTATTTAAACTAATTTGATTGGTGTTATACGTTTGAAAGCGATCTTCAAGGCGGTCCGCAACGGCGTTTGTAACATATTTAAAATCCGAATAACGCCCTCGAGAAATAAAGGGTTGTCCATAATACTGTATGGATAAATTAGGATTGATGGTATAATCGATTCGAACTGATGCCACTAGAGTTTGATTGTCTATGGTTCCTAACACATACCGTGCACTGTCTGTGGGTTGTTTTACATATTGTGTTTTACTTTTTGATTGACTAAATTCAGGAGCAAATGAAATATTGAGCGCATTGGTAGGTTGATAATTTAGTTCAGATTCAAATTTTAATAATGAAAAATTATCTTCATTAGCTTGGGAGTGAATCAATCCAATAACACCATTAAATTTTTTGCGACGGTCAGAACCCAAAAAGAAGAATTGAAAATTTTCTTTAGAAAAACGCCAGCGTGGCCCACCTCTTAAAATACTATTTGAATAAATGCGTGGTTTATGAGCAGCGCCAAAATCAACCCCCCAGTTATTGGTGAAACTCGCAGAACCATTAAGCTGATATTGAATCCTATTATAATTGCCTTCAAAATCAAAGGACGTGAATTGTCTAAAACGCGCATTGATATCTCTAAAAATACCAACAGGTTTAATGGTTCTATACCTAACATTTAAGTATTGAATCATCTCGTCTGCACTTCTCAAAAAGCCAATGTCATTCAGCTCAAGCTCTGGAGACACCCATCTATATCCTGCTTCATAATTAATATGCTGACCGCCAGCCTTTCCGATAGCAAAACGACCTCCAGTACCCGTCAAAGAGGTCCTGTTCGGATCTACTTCCACATGAGATGCATCCACGCGATTGAATAAATGTGTCAAACTTTCTTGAGTGTTTGAAATCGCTTCTTTACTCCCCTTAACATGACTCATAACGATATTGGCATCCATGAAATAGGCCCTATTTTTCCATTGATGTTTAAAGTCGAAACCCCCTGAATAGGCTGCTTTTCTCAGCTCGGATACTTCAGGGCTCAAAAAGCGATTGGTGGCTGTAAACATACCTCCTAAAAATGTGTTTTTTTCATTAAAATCTTTTTGAACGCGGCCTACAAAATAATTAGTAAATGGTTCGGCCAGGGATTCTGAGGTTACACCATTACTACTGATCTCCGTATATTCTTTGGACGTCATGCTTTCTAAAACGCCAATAGACCAGCCGTTTTTGGTTTTCCCACTAAATTTGGCAGCGCCAAGAATGGTTGTGTTTTGAGGTTGATCTACGAAAGCACCATCTGGAGTTTCTGGATACACTTGTGGGCTTCGACCAATACGTCGCGAGAAAAACAAATTATCCCGATTGCCTGCAAATCGGTAATCAAAAATATTTTTATTTTCCACAAAGAAAGGCCGTTGGTCTCTGTTAAATATTTCAAATCCATCTAAATTGATCGCCGCTGGATCTGCTTCTACTTGTCCAAAATCGGGGTTGATGGTGACATCAAGTGTCAAGTCATTTGTAATTCCAATCTTAGCGTCTAAGCCGGCATTTAGGTTAAAATCGTTGCCATCTGCATAGGGGTTTCCTGCTTCGGCTTCGTAGCTATCTAATTTATTGACCACAAAAGGTTGAATTTCAATTTGTTTTTGAGGTTTAATATTATCTAATCCCTTTAATTTTCCGGCCTCACTCACCCATCCCGCAGCGCCTACAGGGATTCTATTCCAAGCAGAAAATTGATTTTCTCTAAAATAATTACGCGCTACATTTAACCCCCAAACTTGTTCTGGATCGTTACTAAATCGTAACTGACTTAAAGGAATTTTCATTTCTGCAGACCAGCCTTCATCGTCAATCAGAGCTTTGGTACTCCATATAGGGTTCCAACTTTCATCTATATTATCGCCATTATCAGTGATAAACTCGTCGCCCCTCACCCCGGCAGCAGTGACCGTAAATAGGAATCCTGTTCTAAGATCGTGATAGCTATCTATAAGAACATTGATACGGTCGCCTACAAATCCATCGCGTCTAGAGAGGCGGTTGGTAATTGTTTCAGGTTCTGGATCAAAAGCTCTTAGGGCAATATAAAGGTGCTTTTGGTCGTAAAGAATTTTAAATTTAGTTTGGACAGATGGCGGCGTATTTTCATCGGGTTCAACTTCGATAAAATCAGTACCCCAATCTACAGATGCCCATATAGAATCGTCTAGAGATCCATCGATGGAGGGGGCATTATCAGGTTGAATTTGGAGAGTTGTATATGTTTTAGGAAAAGAGATTGCGGATTCTTGCGCTGTAAGCGTATGTGGATTTAAAAAAAAGAGGAGACAAAGAGCAGAAAAGAATTTCATAGTACAGGATTTAAGGCGACTTGGTACACAAATATTAAAAATGAATTTTTAAAATTGATAAAATTATTTGTTAAACTTTTAAGGTTTCAGAGTAAAAAAGGGAACTTATTATCAAAACGTAAAGAGTAAATGGCTTGAAAATCAATCTCAAAATAAACACAAAATAGATTTTGTTAATAACAATTTATAATTGTAGATTTGCAAACTCTTTTTTAAGGGAGGAATGTTTAATAAGAAAAAATAATCAGTGTGGATACATTAAGCTACAAAACAATATCGGCCAACAAAGCTACTGTGAATAAGCAGTGGGTTTTGATAGATGCTGAAGGACAAACGCTAGGACGTTTAGCTTCTAAGGTTGCAATACTTTTAAGGGGCAAGCACAAACCTAACTTTACACCACACGTGGACTGTGGAGATAACGTAATTGTTATCAATTCAGAAAAAATCAATTTATCTGGAAACAAGTGGACTGAGAAATCTTACATCCGACACACAGGTTACCCAGGAGGTCAAAGATCACTAACTGCAACTGAGATGTTTGCTAAAGATCCAACAAGGTTAGTTGAAAAATCAGTTAAAGGAATGCTCCCTAAAAACAAATTAGGTGCTGCATTATTCCGTAATCTAAACGTTGTAGTTGGTACTGCGCATTCTCACGAAGCACAAAAGCCAAAAGCAATCAATTTAAACGAAATTAACTAATGGAGGTTATTCACAAAATTGGTCGTAGAAAAACGGCCGTAGCACGT
>JABAYZ010000232.1 GCA_018608735.1 Flavobacteriaceae bacterium
ACGTAATCTTTACCCCAAAGTTCAATTAAATCAAAATCATCTATATCAAAAAAACCTTCATTGTTTGGTTGAAGTTTTTTAGAATTGTAAAAAATTACTCTGTACTTTTGATAACCTACTTTTTTTACATTTTTGTTCTTCTCTACTAAAACTTCCAAAAACTTATGACTCATTAAATTTGATAAATTAAATGAATTGTTATCATTAGTTAGATACGTAACACTTTCAGAACTAATAAAATCTTTTCCTGGATAAACTCTAAGATTTTTTAAGTTGATTTTATCACTCTTTGAAATTAATTCTTTCAATTGATTTGAAAAAAGTTTTATTTTTTCTTCCTCACCGTTTTGGCAAACTTGAGGCAATAACAATATTAATAGAATGATTTTTTTCATGGTCCAAAATTTAAATATGACATAGGATCAATTGCTGTTCCTCCTACTTTCAACGTAAAATGTAAATGTGGCCCCCGCTGCCGCACGATTGTATCGTGTGGTTTTGTATTATTCTTTATATCATAACCATATTAAAAATTATTAAATTTTTTAATAATCCCTGTTCTCCTGCATAATTTTTTGCACTACTATACACATATTCCTCTGCTTTATATACCAATCCTGATTCAACTGGATTTTGATGAATATAATTAATCTTCTCTCTTATGACTCCATTGCTCCATAATTCTATTGGTTTGTTGTCATGCCTCCAAAACTGATAATACTTCACATTGGAGGACTTTTTTGCAGCTTTTTTAAACTGTTCTAACAAAAATTCTTTCCTACTTTCCTTTGGATTTTCTTGTATGGCTTTTACGGTTTCTTTACTTGTAAATCGCTTAAAATCTCCTAATAATTGCTCCGGTTTTTCCCCCTCTACACTTCTAAAGATTAAATGCATATGGTTGGTCATAATACACCAAGCTACAATTTCCATACCCTTGTTGCTTTGGCAATAAGCTAAACTTTCTATCAATATATTTTTATACTCATTTCTAGTAAATACATCTAACCATTCTACTACAGAAAAGCTTACAAAATATAATCCTTCTGGATTATGAAATTTATAGTTTCTGCTCATTCTTTTTTCTTTTGATTTTAAATCGATCACCACACGATATAATCGTGCGGCAGCGGGTTAAAAAACGCTATTGAGGCATCTATATTTTAATTCAAAAAATGGGATCTTAAAACTAACAATAAAACGTTAAAAACAAAAACAAACATTTAAATAAATAACATATTTTTAACAAATACAAAGTCAAAATATCTACCTATTGAACTTTATGCCAATAGTTTAGCTAAAATTTAATTTCAATAATTTAGGAATGCTATCTAGTTTTGAAGTAAGGAATCGGCTTTGTGTGCGACAAAGGACAGTAAGAAAAACCATCAAAAGTTATAAAAGAATTTTAGGACACTAACTGACCTTCAACAACAATTTTATTTCCATTAGAACTGCTAAAAAACAAATATAAATCCCCACCATCAGTGAGTTTAAAAAGCGTTTTAAGCGCGGCAGTTTTTTCTGAGAAATTACGTGTTTTTACATTGGCTTTTAGACCGCCAATGGCTTTTTTCAAAGGCTTTTTTTGATAAGGGTAGCAATTAGAAATCGTATAAATTTTCCCTGGGAATTTTTCTATCTTTTCATCACTCGTATATAAATGCGTGTGCGGGTCAAGTTTATTCAACTTAAATTTTTCCGAAATTAATTTAAACGCCCCAGATTTCATGACGGCGGCATTGGGTTCGTACAGATACGTCTTTGGGGTGCTAAAGGTCGCTTCTGAATTTTCTTCTTCAGTCGTTTCAAACCTAAACTGCTCTGTGTTTTTAGGATGGCTATTGAGGGTCTGTACAGTCGCTGTGCCATCAAAGTTTTTCTCTTGATGAAACAATAATTCCTTTACCTCGTTTTTCACCGCCACAATATAAACCGTTTTTACATGCTTTAAGGCAGTCAAACCTACACTAATATCGAGCATTGGCGACATTTTAATGAGCACATTTTTAGCGTGTTTAAAAAACAAATCTTGGTGGGTCATGACATTGGGACTGCAATCTTCAATTAAGAATTTTTTATTTTTCTGTGCATCGCGTCTCGAGGGATCTACATACAGCCAATCAAAAGTTTGTTGACAGGATTTTAAAAATTCAATTCCATCAGCGGTATGCGTTCGGATATTTTCAACTCCTAATACCTCAAAATTATAGGCGGCAATTTCAGCCAATTCTGGATTCATTTCACAATGATCAACATGCTTAAACTGTTTTGAGAAATAATAACTGTCCACGCCAAATCCACCGGTCAAATCCACAATAGATTCTCCTTGCATAAATCCACTTTTAATCTGTGCTGCAGTTTCAGATGAGGTTTGTTCTATGTTTAATTTGTTTGGGAAATAAATGCCAGGCGTGTCAAACCAAGTGTTTAGTTTTGCTTCACACTTTTTTTTCGCTTCAATTTGTCCGATAATTTCTTTAATATCAAGCCCTTTAAAAGGACTGCCTTTTAAAATTAATCCAGGGATATTTGAATTGATATGCCGCGTTATATATTCTTGAACTTCTGTATTTAGGAGAATTTTATTCACGATAGCGTCTAAAGCGTTGGAGTTAGTTTTTTGGTAAATTCATACAAAGCAATACTTGTGGCTTGCACCACATTCATACTGCTATTTTGCCCATACATTTCAATATGAACCGTATGATCGCAGCACTCTAAAACTGAAGTTGAAACCCCATGATTTTCATCACCAATAATAAACGCAATTTTAGAGTTTTTTGGCAGCTCTAGTTCTGAAACAGGAATACTATGATCCGTAATTTCAAGCGCAATACAAATGTAATTTTCTGATTTTAATTTTTGGATTTTACCTTGAATATTTTCGAGCTGTTCAAAAGAAACCGATTGCTCTGTGGCTCTAGATGTTTTGGTGAATTTCCGTCCGAGTTCTACAGCAGCCCCACCAAGAACGATGTGTTCCACGCCAAAGGCATCGGCAGTTCTAAAGAGGCTACCTAAATTGGCGGCATGTGATACATTATCACTGATCAGAATGATTGGAAAACGTTGTTTTGTAAACTTAGAAGTATAATGATCTAATTGCATAAACAGTCTAGTTTTCGAAGGCGTATTTAATAATGTTTGCCCCCATTCTCAAAGCTCTCAAACGCACTGTTTCAGGATCGTTGTGGACGCTTGCATCCTCCCAGCCATCGCCCAAATCACTTTCATGGGTGAATAATAACACCAGTTTTCCTTCATGAAAATAGCCTAAAGCTTTGGGTGCTAGCCCATCGTGTTCATGAATTTTTGGTAACCCTTTTGGGAATGCAAATGCTGTATTGTATATAGGATGTGACAAGGGAATCTCGTTCATTTTTTTATCTGGAAAAACCGTTTTTAAGGCCTCTAAAATATAAGGCTTCATGCCATAATTATCATCGATATGTAAAAAGCCTCCAGACAATAAATAGGTTCTTAAATTATTGGAATCAGATTCTGAAAACACCACATTACCATGGCCAGTCATGTGTATAAATGGATATTCAAAAATGGCAGAACTGCCAACCTCTACCGTTTGGGGTTTGGTGTCCATCGCAGTATCAATATTGGAATTACAAAATTGAATTAAATTTTTTAAAGCGGTTGGATTACTGTACCAGTCGCCACCACCTTCATATTTTAAGACGGCTAAATTTTGACTTTCACAGAAGTGAATTCCAAAAACTAAAATGAGATATAAATACAGTTTATTCATTACAAAGTTGGATTGTGTGACAAGCCACGATTCCAGCCGTTTCGGTGCGAAGTCTTGACGTCCCTAAAGATACAGGAATATAGTCATGTTTCAAAGCGGCCTCAATTTCATCGGAGCTAAAATCGCCTTCTGGACCAATTAATATGCTTATGGATGCGCCTGGTTTTATCTGATCTTTGAAGCTTAATTTATCCCCGTCTTCACAGTGCGCTATAAATTTGGAACCCATTAGTGGCATTTTTATAAAATCAGAAAAACGTATGGCGGGTGCCAATGTGGGCAAATAGGCGTGAAGCGATTGTTTCATGGCCGATTGTAAGATTTTCTCAAACCGTTCTGTTTTGATGATTTTTCGTTCACTATTTTGACAAATAATAGGTGTGATGGTGTCCACGCCTATTTCAGTTGCTTTTTCTATAAACCATTCATATCGATCATTCATTTTTGTAGGCGCAACAACCAGATTAATTTTATAAGGTCTAGGCGCTTCAAATGTTGAATTTAAAATAGTCATTACACATTTGTTATGGTTAGGAATCACCACTTCAGCCTCGAATATTAATCCTTTTCCATTAGTGATCCTTAGTAGATCTCCTGTCGATTTACGCAATACTTTCACAATATGACGGCTTTCATCTTTTGAAAAGTTAAAGGTCGTTGTAGACGCATCGAGTTCGGAATTATAAAATAATTGCATCAGCGTTATAGTTTAAGTCGGGCGGTAGCCATTATAGTTTGATCTGCGTAATCGTTTTCTAAATATTTTAAATAGCCTACAATGGCAATCATAGCAGCATTGTCGGTAGTGAATTCAAACGCAGGTACGAAAGTTTCCCACCCATATTGACTTTCTGCCTGTTTCAAAGCGTCTCGTATTCCTGAATTTGCAGAAACCCCACCACCAATAGCAATGCGATTGATACCCGTTTCTTTGACCGCTAATTTTAGCTTGTCCATTAAAATTCCTACTATAGTATATTGTATGGAGGCACACACATCATTAAGATTTTCTTCAATAAATGTAGGATTTTCTTTTAACTGTTTTTGAATAAAATATAAGACCGCTGTTTTTAATCCTGAAAAACTAAAGTTTAGACCAGCAACTTTGGGTTTTGTAAACTTGAATGTTTTGGGGTTTCCTAGTTTTGCACGTTTATCAATT
>JABAYZ010000095.1 GCA_018608735.1 Flavobacteriaceae bacterium
CATCCAACATGGCTAAGATAAAAGCGGAATGCCTGTCTTTAGATGATGATATTAGGTGGTTAGTCGCCATTATCTTTGATTCAGGGATGCGTTTATCTGAAGCCGCAGGGCTTATGATTGATGACTTAAAGCTTGAAGAAGATATACCTTACATTGATTTAAAACCACACCCTCATAGACGCCTTAAAACAGCTTCTAGCGAACGTAAAATACCTCTTGTTGGTTTGTCATTATGGGCCGCAAAGCGCCTTAAACAGGATTCTACGGGCTTGTATTGCTTTCCTAGATACACAAACTCTGAGCGTTGTAATTCAAACAGCGCATCAGCCGCAATCAACAAATGGATCAAGACTGTTGGAGGGTCTAATGATGTTATACATGGGTTGCGACATAGCTTTAGAGATAGGCTCAGAGCCGTTGAAGCACCCATAGATATGATTGACCAGTTAGGTGGTTGGGCTTTGAAGTCTGTTGGACAAGGTTATGGAGATGGGTATGACTTGGAATTGTTGGTTAGGTATATAAAATTGTTGCCTAGTTAAACGTTAGGTAGTTGGGTATTGAAAGATATATATGTGATGAATCTATCTTTGAAAACACGCTACAAATCTGTGAAGATACAGATTAATTCTAAAGTTCACTACACCGCTATAAGTTCACACGAATAGATGCACGTAGTTCAAAGGTATTTAAGTTGCTATGGCTTATCGGAAAAGGAACAAAAAACGAATCAGAAGTGTCAAGATTCTTGAAGCCGAAATATTAGACCATGATGAACGGTATAAAAAACATTTGTTGTGGAATGATCGAAATCAAAAACATTCCAAAAGGTGGCAACATTATTGTTCTAAGATAGCTGATAAGATTTGGGAAATTAAGAAAACGGAGCAAAGTTATAAAAAAACTTTCGGACTATTTCAATCAAATGAAATGACGGAGGAAGCAACGAAAAAACTTCATGAATTGGAGCTTCAAATGTCCGTTGCGGAAAAAAAAGCATTGCTCGATGTGCCAGAGTTAGATTTTCCGTTTGAACAATATCCAAATAATCGGTGCATGAACTCTGATTGGACGATGATTCCTTATTATCTAGGTAGAGAGTTAGAACAGGCTCGATTAAAAGAAGCAAAAAAAGAAAAAGCGAGAACTCTAAAAGCAAGAGTTGCACAAGCAGATAATAAAACTAGGACAATTGCTACCTCAGTGAAGCTTCGGTTACCGCAAAATCATCTTTGTCCTTATTGTGGAAATCATTTGGGTGATAATCCTCATGCAGATCATATTTATCCTGTATCTCGTGGAGGATTATCAACACTGGTAAATATGGTTTACGCATGTGCGAGCTGTAATAAGAAGAAAAAAGCGAATACCTTAAAAATGTTTATTGATGAATTTGAACTAGACCGTAGTAGTATCGAAAATCGTTTAACTGATCTTGGCAAAGAGTTTTGAGGTTTATAGTAAGGATGGTTGAAATCCCTCTCAAAGGCCCTATTCGGCTCCTCATCAGTCTCGTAAGAAATGAGAGCTGACAAGGGCTGTAGGGCTTTTAAAGACTAGATATGGCGGAGAAGGAGTACCTCATCGCCTGCTTTAGGGCCCATTAACCTTGTCAGCTAACGTGTTTACTAGTCTCCCAAGAAGTCAGTTCACTGTCAACGGCTTCAAAATGTCTACTATCCTGACACCTTGCTTCAAAGGCTTGGAAGTCTTCAGAGACTTTATAGCCCCCACCCCTGCAGGTGACCATACCCCCTCTACGGGTATATATAAGTGTGGTGGGACTTTTTAGGCTGTGAGGGTTTGGAAACTAGATGGATTAATTTATAAAATAAACACTAATAAAGTGATCCAAAAGACTGAGTTTCTTCGTATCTACTGTGTAGCATGTAGAGTTTTGAAATATCTAAATGTTTTAGCTTCTTACCCTACTACTACTCTTCACTTAAACATCTTTTACCTTTTACCTTTTACCTTTTACCTTTTACCTTTTACCTTTTATCTTTTATCTTTTATCTTTTGCTTATAGACCTCATATAAACACTTTCTTTTAATTTGTTTTTAAAAAAGAATAAGGGTTGTTATTGGAGGTTGCTTAAAAGACTTTCACTAAATCTAAATGGTTTACTTTTACACCCTTAATCAATGTATATAGCGTTAACTTAAAAGGGCTTTAAAGTAACTAATAAGAATTGGTTTTGTTACTACATTATACGTAAAAACTAAACTAGCCTCTCTTACATTACCTGTACCTAATAAGAACACTAAGCTTTATGCACCCTAAAAACCCTCCAAAACATCACCATTCTAACTACCATCCCTGCACCAAAAGATACGGTTAGGTATCCAGAGACTATTGAACCTGTGAAAGTTTGGATGAAGGTTTTTATTTGTCTCCTAGTTAGCTGTATCTGAACTGCTTTGAGAGGTATGATTTTACTTTTTGATACGGTAATATATTCAAATATGAGTATTTTGTATTGTACATTTTTTTAAATTATCCAGCCAAACCACTCAAGATTCGACCTGGGTGAGTCTTGGGATGCAGATGAAATTTATATAATTTGGGAACTTATTTATTATGGAAGAACGTAGCCACACAGACCTAGAAAGTAGCATCGAAGAACTAGAAGAACGTGCTGAAAAATGGGACACGGGCACGGGTAATTTCGTTTTATACGTGCCTGGGGGATGTGGTGCTATTTCTTTTTTTGTAGGGCTTACCGGAGACTTTGATTTATTACTGGGTGGGGCCATGATTATGGGCCTCAGTTTATTCATTCATTTTTACCCTAAGAGACTCCGTTTTAAAAAAGACCAGATGTTAAAAGCCCTTGAGATTGCAAAGGTCGAACAGGAAAAAGAAAAAGAAATCAGGGCGAGAGAGCTTGAGGAGAATGCTTTAAAGAAGCAAAAAGAGCTAAAAGAAAAGTATGCTCATCTCCGAACGTTTGCAAAAGACGCTGAATGGTACTCATTTTTAGCGGGTACGGTATGTATTGGGATGCATCGAGAGTTGGTAAATGCTATTAAAGGTGTTGGCTATGATGAGAAAAGAACAGTTACGTCAAAGGCGACCAAGCTCACTTACAAATATCAGCCGTATCTCAACGCTAGAAAAACAACCAGCTACAAATTACAGGTTACCTTCATAGATGATAGAGTAAATGCATTTAAGGATTTATAAGACCCAACTTATATAATGATGCGCGTATACCGTTTCGATAATCTCTTTAACTATTAAATATCAAAAAAAAGAAAAAGATTAAAAAATATAGGATTAATTTAACGCCTCCCCAGAGATTTTCTTCCTTCAGCCATCTAATGTAAAAAGGCAAAAGACAGCAACAGGTGACAAAAAGCAGCAGGCGAAAAATATCCGTCACAAGTCGTCCTGATTACGTGTTTTTTTTTCATTGAATAAAACAAATGCATCTTCTAAAAAGACATAAAGTAAAAATATAAAGTTATACGAAAGAACAAGAATATACCTTGTTATAAAAACTAATAGCTTAATATGCGCGTACGTGAAATGAAGAACCCATTTAACTACAACATATAGCGTGGTCATCAATGCAAAAATAGTAGCTGGTCCTACGGCTTTTTTACCTCTTATTTGTATACCCCCAAATTTAAATGACGATCTATTTGGATTTTTAAGATTAAGTGTTCCAAATTTGCTCGAAATTGATACGCTTAAACCTGACTTAGCTAGGTTTAGATTTATTAGCTTATTTTTCGTTGACCACCTCCCTCTCAGTATGGAAGTTCCGTTTTGCACGCCAATAGTTAATCCATTAAACGTTTTTGATGCTCTTAACCCGTGCTTAGTATTATAAGTTACGTTACCAGAAAGCTTTAATGAGGCATTTATGCCGGAAGTTCTCGAAGCCCTTACTCTAATTTTTGACTCATCTGAATGAACTTGCGCCTCTATTCGTTTTAGAGGTTTCCCTTTAAATATGTCGAGAAATTTCATAAGTCAGCTAAAAGCCCCGCTCTATTGTTATCTTTAATTGGACGCTTGTTTATAACCGTGTCTCTTTTACCTGGCAAGATACTGTATCCCGCACAAAGATTGATACATGATACAGTTAACAACTCTGGAATCACTACCAACATAGTTTTGTAGTTTATTATTTTTAGTTCTTTTATCGCGAGGACTAGTTTCTGTAGGGTTTATATACCCATATCCTTTATGCTGATTTCTGCTTTCTTATATCTTGCAAAGATATCTTCCCCATCCCAGTCACTTGGCATTTTAGATGCCAGCCCCATGTCCCTCAAAAGATCATGTTCACTCTTAGTAATCAAAACTCCGCCGTGCCTTAAATATTTTTGTAAAACCGCTTCAACGCTCTCCTGCTCAACGGGATAAGTGGACTTTAATTTGCTCAATATTATCTTCATTGGGATTGGATGATCATATGCTAGGTTTTTTCTGATATCTAAGAATCCTTTTTCAGATCTAAGCCTTTTATCATCATATTTTTTTATATCCGAAACTTCCCATATAAAATGCAAAGTCTCTCTTAGTATTTTATTTGGGCCGGTCGCCGAAACGCCAGCTTTCTCAAGTTCAATACATGAGTTTAAGATATCTGTAATTATCGGAATTAACTGTGTTCGTGGCAATTTCAAAATCCCCTAAAAATATTGTAAATCTGACTGATTAGTCCTCATTTAAATCACTGGATCGCATTCCTTTATTCATTTAAGCATGGGATTATATGTCTTTCAACCTAGGATATAGCCGTTGAGAGCAAGTAAGCTACTCAATCAACATCGAATTTCCCTATGGTTAACCCATCTACTTTCCAAACCCTCACCACCCAAAACCTCCGACCACACCTATATAGATACAGAGGGGGTATGGTCACCTGCAGGGGTGGGGGCTATAAAGTCTCTGAAGACTTCC
>JABAYZ010000165.1:0-2886 GCA_018608735.1 Flavobacteriaceae bacterium
AGCCCTAATTGTTCTGGTTGCCTAACAAAAATGCACTCTATACCTTCTGGTAAGATATTTTTTACCATATCAGCTAATTTGTTTTTACCTTTTGAACGCAATGCCATTTCAAGCTCATTATTACTATCAAAGTGGTCTTCAATTGCACGTTTATTGCGGCCAGTAACAAAAATTAATGTATCAATACCTGCAGCAATAGCTTCTTCAGCAGCGTATTGAATAAGTGGCTTGTCTATAATGGGTAAAAGCTCTTTTGGCATTGCCTTTGTTGCAGGCAAAAACCTTGTACCAAAGCCTGCCACTGGGAAAACTGCTTTTTGAACCTTTGATTTAATTTTAACTAATCCTTTGTTTGAGAAGTAACCTTGTTAAAAAAATTAATAAGATTCTATGTCATCCATAATAATTATCATACGTATTAAGTAAATTGTTAATAATCTTAATTACACATATATTTAGCATATCGGAAGCTCCAAGTTCCTGTTTTCTCAAAGGTTTCCAATTGAACGGGAATATCCAATTTTAATGCGTAAGCTTGCGTCACACGCGTTGCACAGCTACACGCTGAGAATGCGTCAATATCTCGACATCCTGCTCACTGTTGTCATGACAGCCGTCTTAACCGTTGCGATGCTCTGGTCGCTTGAGGCGCCGCCCGAAGGGAGCGACAAACTGATACACATGATTGCCTTTGCCGCCCTCGCCTTCCCACTCGTCCACACCGGCTGGTTCGGGTTGATACCTGCCAACATTGGTGCGTGCGCCTTTGGTGACATGATTGAGCTGATTCAGCCTACCTTCAAACGCAGCGCAGAGTTAAGCAACTGGATTGCGGATCCGCTCGGCGTGCTTATCGGAATTGGCTTTGGCTTGGCGTATCGGCGGGTCAGCTCGATCATGTCTGCGGCCAAGCATTCTTAATCAGCACACCCTTTGGATAATCGATGTTGTGTAGATCGATGTTGACCCAACGCGCGGCACACTCGACGCTCAGAAGCCTTCATTTGATTGCGCACGAGATCAATGCAAGCAGGGACTTAGAAGTTTTCAGATGCAGACTCTTTTAGGAACAGCTTGTCTAGCGCTAGATCAGAAGCCGCAAGCCGTAGGCGCTCGTTCTCTTTCTGTAAACGCTTCAGTTCCTTGAGTTGTTCTATGTCCATACCACCGCACTTCTTCTTCTAACGATAGTAGGTTTGTTCAGTCACACTAATCTGCCTGATCGCATCAAGCCAGGGCATGCCTTGCCCCATCCGAACTTCAATCTGCCCTAACTTTACCACAATCCCTTCGGGCTTTGGTCTTTTAACCGTCATCTTTGGCCTTCCACTTTCCTAGCTATAGGAGCGGACCACTTCAAAGTGGAGGGCTCAGTCCTAAAAAATAGAACCACTTCACTTGATCTGCTAGAGCAAGGCAAAACCTTGGAAAAAATAATGCTTAAAGGCGGATGGTAGACAAATTCGAATGCCCTATCATATCTTAGAAATTGGATCGAGAAAAGAAGTGGCTACAAAAGCCACAAAAGTTAGTCAATAAAATTCAGTGCCTGCTTTAACTCTGCCGGTGGCTCTGGCAAATCCTTAAAAACTCTCCACGCTATTTTTGTGCTTGGAATAAGAACCGCCCAAGCTGTAACAAAAATCGCCACAAAATAAATATACAGGCTCTTATTCGAGACAAACCACTCTTCAAGCGCTCCCTTATACGGCGCTATAACATTCGCGTAGAAATCAACAGAAGCGGTTGCACCGTGCATTATCTCTTCCTCACCACGAAATATAATCGAACCTACCCCTGAGAGGCCTGGCCGAACTTGCGTTATAAGACCCTGAGTACTCTCCGAATAAGCTCCAAACGTTTGGGTAGTTAGCGGCCTTGGGCCGATAACACTCATATCGCCAAAAAAGATATTCAACAGCTGCGGCAGCTCATTTATTTTGGTTTTACGCAAAAATGTGCCTACTGGAAGCACTCTAGGATCACCCCTCATGGTAACCGTGCCCGTACCAATGTTTGGGCTATTTTTCAGCATAGTCGCGAACTTAAATAACTTGAATTTTTCACCGCCCTTACCGATGCGTTCCTGTAAAAAGAACACCTCACCTTCACCAGTGAGCTTTAGTGTTATTACTATAGGCACCAACAAAGGAGAAAGTAGCAATAACGCTATCCCAGAAAATAAAATATCAAAAAAACGATCCATTCTTACATCCTCTGATCTAGATATTTACCGGTCTCTTTATGAGCAAACTCAGGTAAGAGGCCAAAATACAATTTAACAATATCATCTTTGGTCCAAGTACCTTTTTCCCTTAGAGCTTCAATTCCGTCCATAAAATCATCTAACTTAGCCTCATCAAAATCAGGCTGATTTTTGATAACCCCAACCGTCTCAAAACGCTCCATATCTAAATCTTCGTTATCAGTAAAAAACTCTTCGAAGTCTTTTTCACCCGTTGTGTCACTCTTGAAGAAATAACAAGGCCATTGTTTTTTGGCGATCAACTCTTCAGCTTTGTCTCGGGCTTCGTCCTCGGACTCGCACTCATAAGGCTCATACCCATGCTCTCTCAAAAAGCGCACTGCAATGTCAGAAAAAGTAATAAGATGCAGTTTTTCGTTCAACTTAGGAAAAAAAATATCTCTATTCCCACCTAATAAGCCAGATAAAAGACAAAGTTCACCAGATTCTTGAGGTGTAACAAAATAACGGCGAACATCATTTGGTGCAGAAAAGGGTTGGCGTTTAGCAAAACGCTGGCTAAATCCGTGTAAAAGAGAGCCGTCAGAAAAGGCAACATTGGCAAAGCGGGCCATCGAAATATTTTGACACAAGCTCTCACGCATCAAAAACATTTCCATAATGCGCTTACTCGCACCCAT
>JABAYZ010000165.1:2896-4874 GCA_018608735.1 Flavobacteriaceae bacterium
ATATTTACTGGATTAGCAGCCTTATCGGTTGAAACACAAAAATATTTTTTGGCACCCATCTTTTTTGCCAGCCGCAATGTCTTAATAGTATTAAAAACATTCACCATTATCATGCGCATAAGAGTATATGGATCTTTTTCACTTCTAACATGTTTTAGCGCAGACAGATTAAACACGTAGTCATATGGTCCTTCGATAGCGATAAGCGCCTCGAATTCGACACTACCACAATCTAACGCAAACGTTTTAAAGTTACCATTCCCGTAACCAATTGTACTCCGAATATCACGTACAAGCTCAACCATATTATTTTCCGAAACATCAACTACATGAAGAGCCTTTGGATCATGTTTAAATATCTCACGGGTCACAGCTTGCCCAATTGAGCCGGCCCCTCCAATTACTAAAAACCGTCCACTGGAGACTGCCCGTTTGATCTCGATTGAAGAATGCGATATATCTTCCTCAAACAGCGGCAAACACCGGCCAACTAATGTCAATAAATTCATTTCAGTTCCTTAATAATCACAACATATTTGCCAATAGTAAGTGAAAATAATTCCAATAGATACGACATTACTTATTTTTTTTCTTAAGCTTCTTCATGCCCTGCTCAACACTTAATGGGGGTTCCCAGTCCAAATGAATGCAGGTATGTGAAATATCCACCTGCAATGTACCTAAAATTCTTTGAGCTTTGGCTTTTAAGAAGAATAACTTAGCAATTAAATTTAATATCACAACGGGACATTTAAATAAAACAGCGGGCCTACCAATAGAAGCCCCTAACAGCCTTAATAAATTCGAGGTTGATAGATCGTCTTTATCACTTATTAGAAAAGTTTGATTTGCAGCCTTAGGATGTCGTACGCATGCCGCAATCATACTTAATAAATTATCAATCCCCACCATGCTGCGACTATTATTTGTAACTGAAGCTAACGGTAACGGAGTGCCTAGTGATAGTAGTTTAATCAAAGTATTGAAGTTACCCTTGACACCAGGACCGTAAACAAGAGGAGGCCTTATTATAGTAACTTCTAGTTCTGTCTGAAGAGATATTTTTCGAAGACCAATTTCAGCTTCATGCTTGGAAACGCCATATGCATCCTGAGGATCTTCCATACTATCTATCGAAAAAGGACTGTCTAGATAAGTACTTTCACCATTCACCTTAATCGAGCTCAAAAATATAAACCGCTTCACACCCGACGCCCCTGCCAATCTCGCCAAATCAAGAGTCCCATAAGTGTTTACGCGACGAAATTCGTCAATGGGATTAGCAGAGTTATCATTCATAACATGAGCACGACCAGCTGTATGAATAATCACATCAATATCACTTAAGTTCATTGTCGACTTATTTACAGATCCAATTTCTCCTAATCTAAATTCAGCACTGGAGCTGCAGGAAATATCATTTATTGATCGCACCATCCCGACCACCGAAAAATCGGGGAAATTAGTTAGATATTTAATCAACGCAGATCCAATAAAGCCGGTTGCACCAGTTACCAAAACTTTCATTTTCTTAAAAACTGTAATATTTTGGAAGGGTATTTTGAAAGTAGCATAAACATATTCGTATATATCCCATTATTTTTAATTGCTTTCATAACTTCTTTGTTCAATAGGATGGTATTTTTTAATCCTTGAGTGCTTTTTCCACCTAGCTGCATCTTAACTAAAACTTGGGGCAAATAATGTGTTTTAAGAGGCCCAGAGTTTATAGCCCTACATAAGAATTCATAATCAGCAGCTATATGGTAGTCAGTATTGAATAGTCCTATTTCATTATAAAGCTCACGTTTTATAAAAATAGCAGGGTGGGCTGGCATCTTACCCCATGCTAAATTTATTCTAGATAAATTATCTGACTTATATTTCCTAATTATTTTTGAAGTGTTTTTAGAATGGAAAAAAGAAACATCTCCATAAACTACATCGATGCTTTTATCTGCAAAAACTTCAACAACAT
>JABAYZ010000139.1:0-1419 GCA_018608735.1 Flavobacteriaceae bacterium
GACGATGCTACCGCGGGTAGTCCACCACCATTTGCCGATCAAGATCGTTACGCACCGCCAAGCGTGGATAGCTCGCCGATAGGCAACGACGACATTCCTTTCTGAGCATGAGAAAGAAGCCTCGAAGTGGGTGCTAACGTTGTCGTTGGTGTTGACTTAGATTATGTTGAGATGAGCTCAGCTGGCTATGTGCTTATGCTAGTGGCTTCCAGGGCTACTTTTGTGGTTGAGGAATTGGTAACGAATATTTTACTTTAAGAATAAAGGTTGGACAAAAAAATTCACAAAATGAAAAATATCAGATCCTTAATAAGACTTTAAATGAAATGCTATTAATTTGACACTTGACTCCTAATTATTAATTGCAGTCAAATCGCGACCTATTGGATTAAGTTCCTGCTTTATGCAAAATAATAGGATCAATATGAATAATTCCTCAAATATGCTCACAGGACTTACTTCATCCATTTTTGATGATAACGATGCAAAATTTGAGCGTGAACAATCATTTGGTCGCAAACTACTGATCACAGCTTGGGCTGTCGAAATATTGGCGGCTTCTATTGGTTTAATCATCGCTTTCACAATGGCATATGATGCTTACACGAATTCAGAAGTTAAAAACGTGAATACGTCCATCAATGCTTTGTTGGGAGCTTTACCCTTTCTTTTGATCGCAATAATCGAGCCTACTAAAATACCCCTAGCCGGTGGATTGTACAAAGTAAAAAACTGGGGATGGAAAATATTGATCCTAGTCGCCCTTTTGGGCCTGACTGCAGTGACTTTTGAAACTCTGTTCACCGGACTAGAACGACAAGTAACCAATGTCACGGCACAGATAAATCGTGGTAAGAATGCCATTCAGGTTTTGGACAAACAAAACTCGCAAATTGCAGCTGAAATCGATCAGTTTCGATCAAGAGACTTAAGCGCAGAAACAGAAGATTTAGACGCGCAAATTCAAAAAAACAGATCCCTTGAAGAGCAGCAAATTAAAGCTGCAAAACAAGACCATGAAAATAAATTAGCGATTTTAAACGATAAAATAGATACTATAAACAACCAAATAGAAAAAATTGAAACTGAGCAAAATCAGCGGTATCAAGTTAAAATTGACGCAATTCAAGACGGCCTGGACCGACTAAACGAACAAATCAATGAGCGAACCGAAACAGTAGGTCAACTAAGGCAGGCCGTCCAAAATCTAAGTGGAAACGGCGTTCAAGACGACTTGCTTAAGAGTTATGAAACAAAAATTTCGCAAATTCAAGCCAAAATTCAGGAAGTTGAACGGTGGCTGAATAGCAATGAAGGCGAACAAATAAAGAAAGCACAACGAGAAATTGGTGTTGTTGATGATGGAAAAGTTGGTGGAAACACAAGACGAAATTTTGACGCCTGGCAGGCGTCAAATGA
>JABAYZ010000139.1:1429-2143 GCA_018608735.1 Flavobacteriaceae bacterium
AGATTCAAAACAGACTTTCCACAATTTCAGGAGCAAGCGATCAGCAAAAAAAATTATTAAACGAGCAAATTTTAAAACTTTCTGCCGAGATAAAAACGCTCGACGCTAAGCGAGCAGATAAAGAACAGGAACTTCAAAACGCTAAAATTTTAGATAACAATGCATCCAATCCAGGTATATCTGTAAGTACGAAAACAGATAGAATTGATCAAATCCGAAAAGAAATTGACCAGTTAAACCAGCAACACAATGTTGATTTAGAAAAAATTCGCTCCGACAGACAAGCTTTACAGCAAAACTACGAGATTGCTAAGCAGCAAATTGAGAGTAAAAACTTAGAAGCCAGGAATTCAATCCCCAAATTAGAGGAAAAACTGGCAGTTAATAAAGCAAAAATTTTGATCCTTGAAGAAAACCTAACTGAAAAAGCCCAGCAAAATCAAATATACCGCTTCGCTCAAAAGAGGGGAGGATATGAAGATATTCTGAGGGTAGAGGAGAAAGACTTAACATTCATATCTATCATTTGGTTTGGCTCTATAGCGTTGGTTTGCGCAACTGTCGGAACTATACTAGCTCTCATTTCTAACATTATGACAGACCCTGATGCATTCGTGATAAAACAGCAATCGCGTCTCAACAACAAATTGGCACGGTCAATTCGTAAATTATTTTTGTCATTAAGGAAGCGAGTTTTATTACAGCGGAAAATAG
>JABAYZ010000139.1:2153-4854 GCA_018608735.1 Flavobacteriaceae bacterium
AAAATAGTAAAGGTAGAAGTACCAGTTGAAATTGAAAAGATAGTTGAGGTGGAAAAAATTGTCGAAAAAATTGTCGAAAAACCGATCAAACAAGAAGTCGACAAATTAGTACCTGAGATAATCCCTATCCCCGTGTTTGTTCCCAACGGTGGCGATGCTGCCGCAGAAGTACAAAAAGTTGCAGACCACTACGCAGATTTAAACAAGAAAGTGAAGGATAGCTTTAATCAAACTGCCCGGAAGCATGAAGACTACGAGCCTAAAGAAATCACATGAGTAAATTTAACGACGCATACCTAAAGCCAGTTTTAGAAAATCTAAAAAATAATGCTGATTTTTTTGTAAAAAAGTCGGATTCAGCGATTGGCCGCATAAATGCTGAATCAGACTCTATTACCAAAAAGGCAACTGCCGAGTTATCATATAAGCAAAATATTAGTACTGGCTATAAGCACGCGTTGACCTTATTTGGTGTTGGTATTTTAAGTGTACTTCTTGCTTGGGCTGCATCGATTATTATCTATGCATTTAAGGAAGAACCGCAAGCTTACCAAAAATTTACTATGGTAGAACAAAGACTTTCTGAAAATAACGAAAAATTAAGCAACCTCTCAAACTCAATTTCTTCTGAAACAATTGCAAGAAACCGTGATTTAAGCATGTATTCAACCGAGCTAGAACTGTTACGAAAAAGCGTAGAAACAAACAAGCAAGAGATCGCAAACAAGCTATCGCTAATTAGAGATACTCTGCAAAACTTGGAACTCCAAAAAGAAGTCCCAGAAGTTAATAATTATTCTGGATACTCACTACAAAATTTCAGCCTCAATGAAGACTCAAATCTTTGCTATGACAATTTGAGCTTTAAGACGGAATGTAATGACACTGTAAAATTTGAAAATGGGTGGACTTATAGTGGAACATGGAGGAGTGGGATGCCCAATGGAAACGGTAAAATAATATTTCCAGGAGGAGCTACTTTGGAGGCCACTTTTGAGGAAGGCCAGCCAATTAAAATTGCCAATGAGCCAGTTGAAGAAAAAGAGTTGTTAAAATCTATTACACATTTTCATTCAACAGATGCCTCAAAAATTAATAAGGTGTTTGGCAATGTAATTATTGGATACAACTTTGAAACAGGGGCTGACACGGCGTGGCAATCAGCTTATTGTTATTTAACGGTAAAGTCTGGGAACAACAGTTTAAAGGTAGACCTCTCTCAGTTTCAATCCTTCTCCAGCAGGCTTACCGAACACAGTTATAGTGCGTCAAACCTTTACAATCTGAGAGAATTCAACGCAGCTAAAAAGTTATGTAAATATAAAAGGACAGGTTTCAATTAATTTCTGTAAACTAGTAACTTTTTACATTTTTAAATATCAATTTCTATAACGTAGTTCTGCCGATAGCTTGACAGCTTTAACAACGCTTGGCTTCAACTTCCAGTGCGTTTGCATGTTTTTCAAAAGATCTACCTCCTGCTCATCTAATGTAAAATTAGATGCACAGATTTCGTAAGCAAAAGCAAACGCCGTATTTCGATCGCTTTCATCTAAATTTTTTCCGATTTCTTCAACTAAATCACTCACACTTTTTCCAGATTGGAGCCTGTTTCGCAATTTTATCTGTGCTGCCTCAAAGCTGTCTCTACTAACATCAGAGAATTCAGGGTAATTAGAAAAAAATACCTGAAGGAGGACTGCTTCTTCTGTATCGATCTTTCCATCAGCAAAAACTGCTAAAATCAAAGCATCAACTAGATTACTGGTCATATTAAAATCCACGTTCTTTATTGAAACTGTACACTTGGTAAATGAAAAAGAAAATATATTTTAAATATGATAACTATCGAATACTTTTATAAAGTTCGATCATATTGCTTCTATGTTCATCTCAGGTGTAAACCTAGCTAATGTCTAAAATTTTATGTTGGTTTTGATATGACTAGTTTGAATTTAGACGACCTTAGTGCAAATAATTCAGATGCGATTTTTATAATGAGGCCTCACTTTAGGCGAAGCCCCGTAAGCAGAATTAGGTTAGTTACACTCAAAAGCGCCTGCCATAAAGCTCAGCACCATTTGTTTAATTTTCTCATCACTCGCTCCAAGTCGTTTAGCCCTACGTTCAATAACACGCAACGCTGCATTTTCCCCCTGACGAACAGTCCCTAAATCATCATAGGCATCCAATTCAGCAATATCGTATCGCTTGAAAAATTCGTCGAGGCCTTCCTTGGGAGTAAAAGGTAAGCGCTCCACAACTTCATTTGCCCAGTTAAGGTACGCCAGCCGTCGTTCAAGCGACCAATCAGCTGGAGGTGACTTACCAATAGCACCAACATTAGAAGTTTTATCTGCAAGTTTAACTAAACTAGCATCATTGCTCTTCTTAGTTGCGTTCTCTACTTGTCTTCTTTTTCGCTCTGCTTTGGGCTGGGACTTGTCATCTGTAAGCTCCGCGACAATACCAGCGATCTCATCACCAAAGAGCGAAGCTAGATCGGCGAAAGATGTTGGCGGACAATCTTCGACAGTATCGTGTAGCCACGCGGCCGCGATCGCATTTTCTCCTCCCCCCCAACGCTCAGTCAGCTTAGCTACTTCTTCAAGGTGATTTACATAAGGTTCTTTGGCCTTTCCTTTGCGGAACTGGCCCTCATGGCACACGCGTGCAAACCGCTCAGCGCGGCTAATTAAGT
>JABAYZ010000108.1 GCA_018608735.1 Flavobacteriaceae bacterium
ATCTGTAGCAGCAATGACGCTTAATCGCTGGGCGGGAGTAGCTGTTCCAATGCCTAAGTTCCCTGTACGTGTAAGGGTCATTAAACTGTTGGTTGTTGCAGAACTTGAATCCCGCCAATTCCAACTAAAATTACGCTGAGTTGAACGCGTGTCGATTCTAAAAAATCCAGCATCATATTGATCCGTTGTTCCGTAGTTTGTAATACCCCTTCCTGTATTAACCCCTACATTAAAGATGCCTTGTCCTGCATTAGTAGAAGTCTGAGTTTCTAATTCTATCCCAGCACGGATGTCGTTAGTCTCGATGATGAGGGGAACATGTGTTGCGCCCGAGCGAAGGTGTACCAACCCAAGAGGATCATTGGTTCCTATCCCTACATTACCTGTTTCAGTAATGATAACTCTCTCTGTTCCTGCGGTATCAAATCGGATTTTATCTTCGTCTGCGGATTCTTCTACTTGAACCAATGTATCACCATCAGCATCAATAATTTGATCGGTTTCTCCTCCTCCAGCTCCAGCTCCAGCTTCAGTTGCATTAAAATAAAAATTACCTCCATTTTCGGTAATGTGAACGAGATACCTAGTGTTGGCTTTTAGGGATAAACCTGTTGCTACATTTGTCGCCGTGCCTCCATTTCTTAAATAGGCTCCTGTAAATCCTGTAAAGGATAAAGCCCTATTTACATTGGTGGTGTTAGTGATATAAAAATTTGAGCCATCAGATACATTTGTATTAGTAATAGTTAGGTTCCCCGTACTCTCAAGATGAATATCTGTATTATTATGGAGCGCATCTGTAATTGTTAGAACTCCTGTTATGTTGTGGTGAATGGTTTTATAGCCAAGCCACGTGTTTATTCGCACCCATGATGTACCATCCCATACTCTGGAAATTAAGGTATCGGTTTCAAACCATACATCCCCCTCAAGAGGCGTTGTTGGCGCTGTTGCTGCCGTAGTGACTTGATTATTTCGAACATTGCTAATTGTACCCTTATTATCAATCACACTAATTAATTGCGCTTGGGCTTGTAAGCTGAGCAAGCCAAAAACAAGTAGTATTGTAATTTGACGTTTAAGTTTATTTGTATTAAAGGTTGTATTCATTGATATGTAATAAATTAAAACAGCTTAAGTTCGTGAGTAGTGTTCGAGACAAATCAGCTGCTCCTCAAGGTGTGAAAAAGCAGCTGATATTATAAAAATAAATTCCTATTCTCTAAACAGCTTTAGTTAAGCTGAAGAATAGTTGGGTGAGGGTTACTTGAAATATTGAACTTCAATAATATCCCCTGTAAATAAGGTCCAAGCATCTCCCGTACTTGGAGTTTCATCTAGGGTGACTACACTTCCTGATATGGTATAGTCTAGCCCTGCTAATAGTTTTGCTCCATTGCGATATACCCATACTTTTTGGTATGCAGGTAAGGGTATTTGAGCACCAGCTAATGCTGGAGCTCCAGCGGCAACATCATAAGTTAAATCCCCTGAAGTCGCAGTAAATACAGTTTGCCCACTTACAATAAGATCTGCAGCTAACATTTTTTTAATGTTTCCTGTAGCTTCATCACGCACCAAAAGCGTCCAACCGGTTGTAGAACCATCAGAATCTGCTATTGTCGTTGTTGCTGGGACTCCACTTGTTGTATTACTCTGGTCTACTTGAAGCACATTTTCAAAAGAAAGAGCAGAACCATTGAAGTCTATTTCTGTGTCAGTGACTAAATCGCCACCTAATTGCCAAGTGGTTATGATACCTCCATCTGGTGCTGTATCGGTAACTTGGGTTAGACCATTTTGAACTTGCAAGAATTTCTTAGTTCCCTTGTTATCGATAACACGAATGGCTCCACCCTGTGTAACTGCTCCTGCAGTGGGCGCTGTAAAAACATCGGCCGCAGCAGTTGCATCTGCTCCCGTAGTGACCTGACCGAGTGTGGCTTCGGTTTGTTTGCCAATAGTGGCTGTAGTTGTTTGCGCTTGAGTGGCAATTCCTGCCATCAAAATTAGAGCTAAAATACTCCCTTTTACATAATTGTTGTTCATAATTTTAAGTTTTAAAGATTTGATTTTATTATTGATTGTAATTATATTTTATTAGTTGGTAAATTGTACGATTCGTATTTCATCGCCCTGATAACATATCGCTGCAGCTTCCAATTCTACTTGTGTAGTATTCAAGACTGTAAACCCAATACGAACGCCGTTACGGTACACGTTGACTTTCGTTGGGGATTCTATCGGAAATGGGGTCGCAAATTGGCTTTGACCATCATTGGCTGCAATAGTGAGCGTCACTTCTTCTTGAAAAAGAGTTGACAAAGGCGTTCTTGTAATCACTCCAGAATTGGTGTCAACCGTCACCACATTTGTGTCAGCTGTTGAAGTAGACTCCTGTAGCCCTGTTATGGAAAGGGTATTTGTAGCATCAGAAACTATAGTTGTAGGTTCATCTAGTGCTCCACCTAATTTGATGGTGTTGTTTGTAGTAACATAAACGCCATTACTAGCAGCCGTAGCATCTAGGGCATTGGTGTTTACCCAACTTGATCCATTAAAAACCTGAATACATTCACATGTTTGATTCCACACTTGATCTCCAGCAGCTGGAGTTGCGAACTGAGTATCACGGTCATCATCTCCCAAAGCCACGACTAGCGCCAGTTCGTTGGTTGGATCATAATCCTTTTGAGCGAGTTGCCATGCATTACCATCCCACACCATTAGTGAAGGAAGTCCAGAACCGTCTACATCTTTTACCCATATAATATCTCCAATTTGATCACCCGTAGATGGCACTTCTAATAATGAAGCTACAATAGCAATAGTAGCTCCTGTTCCACTCTGCGGTAAATACAATATTTTTTGGAGATCTAGAAAAACATAACCTTGGTTTTGACTGTGAATATCAATTTCAACATTTAAATATTTGAGATTTCCGTTCCATACAAGAGCATCAAAAGTAGAAAACAATGGAGTTCCATCGCCAACGATTAGTGACACCATGCCGTTCTCGTCGGTCGTCGTAGTTTGTTCTTCAATATAAAGATCTTGAAACGCTTCATTTGTAATTGAAAAACGAAAAGAGACGTCTTCAAGGCCTAAGGCAATTTGATGTTTTTCAACATCGGCTCCTGGAATTTGAATTTCTTCGGAATTTAGAATTAAGGCTTGATAATTAATCCCGGCTGTTTGAGCGAATACCATCCCTTTACTTAAAAAAATGAATATAGAAACGGTGACGATTTGTTTGAGAATTTTCATCATAAGTTTGTTTAATTATTTTGGAGTTTGGCTAATTTAAAACGTAATCCAACTAGGACAGATGTTACTTGTAATCGATAAGGTTGGTCGGCTTCAATTGTGTTTGTAAAACTGCTTTTATAATCATAACTTATATACATAGCGTTAGAATCGGTTAAAGCAATTTCAATCGCCACACCATAGTGGTAACTTGAAACTAATTTACTAAAGCTTTCCCCCTTCGTTAAATCAACATATACATCGCTATACTGATTGGATCCAAAAGTCAAATAATCAATAGAACTATGCGCATGGAGCTGTAATTTAATTCGAGAACTATTTAGAACTGAAAAATAAGGGCCAGTTTTCAATGACATGTAGTTCAGATCATATTGCGTTGGAGTTAATGAATTTGAAATATTAAAGCTTGTGTTAATTTTGTATGTATTAAAAGCAATTCCTAAATCCCATTTAAGGCGTTCATCAGTTGTGATATTAAAAACCGTACCGACTCCAATTCCTAACTCTACGGGTTTAGAATAGGTGTTATTGAGGGTGTTTACATTGTCATCATTTCTAAACTCTTCAAAGGATGCACTTGAAAGAGACGTTTCTATATATATATTTTGCGCATAACTCAACGAAGTCCCTAGCAAAAACCCTACACATTTAAAAACATTCATATTCATCATCATTTTAATTTATTCCTTTGATTAATTTTTTTAGAAACTCCTGGCTTCCACTTGAAACTCTAATAACATAACTCGCATCTTCTAAATGGTAAGTGGCTATTGAAATTAAGTTAGAGGGAGGGTGTTTTTGATCTAAAACCAAACGCCCTCTTATATCAAATACTTCTACAAATACTGTGTAGGTTGGCAGAACTGAAAACTTAATATTAACAACATCTTTAAATGGATTTGGATAAAACGTTAAATCTACAGTTTCAATAAAATCAACATCAGTATTATCAATTTTCAGTACTTTAATATGATTTAAAAACCCTTGCTGAACCGAACTTTGAGATGTATTTACTCCCCCTACTACTCCAGATTGAGCTATACTTTGTTGGACTTTCGTAGTTTTAATTACTCCTGTTTCATCTGTATATTCATAAGAAATTGTACTTGAACCTGCCTGTGTCAGCACTGACTTAACTAAGCTAGGCGATTGATTTACCACATCCTGAGAAAATAAATTGGCTGCTGAAAATATAGTAAAAGACATTATAATGTAGCGGGGTCCTAAAGTCATTCAATATTTTGTTAATCGTTTATACTGAAATGCAAATATATACCCTACATCCATTTTTATGAAGTGTTATGTAATAAACGGCATATTAATGTAATAAACGGCACTTTTATGTAATAAACGGAAAACTGAGTTATTTGAGGTGTTTAATTTATTTACATATAAATCAAACAAATATTTATGTTATACCTTACCAACAAGGCAGTAACAGTCGATTGATTTTGATAAAAAGTTGTTAGGATAATAAAAATGGAATAAAAAATCATAGTTTTACAAAAAAAAACACATCATGAAGCTAAAAGCAGGCGTCCTAGGAGCTGGTCATCTTGGGAAAATACA
>JABAYZ010000258.1 GCA_018608735.1 Flavobacteriaceae bacterium
GTTAATTCCTTTTACTGAATCTATTATTTGCTAAAAGGAGTGCAATGTTACGATTTATCTCCAATGATTCCAAATGTTATCTTATCTGTTTTGAAGAGAGGATCATAAAATGTAAAAAAATGATGTTTTTATATCATTTTCTCCGATTATTTTTTAGTTTTGTAGTCCACAAATTTTAAATCTACTTAATTATGTTAAAACAAAAGTACCAATCCGTATTAGACCTTGGCACACAATTAAACATCCAAGATGGCGATGTTAGCACTACTGACGGTGTGTTGAATATTAAAGGAACCGCTGAAACTCCTTACGTTAAAAATCGAATTTGGGATGCTATTAAAACCATTGGTGGCAATAACCCTACAGACATTACAGCTGATATTAAAGTAACTGACGACTCTGTGTATCACAAACATACTGTGAAAAAAGGGGAAACGTTAGGAGCCATTGCTAAACATTATTATGGAAATGCAATGAACTACAAACAAATTTTTGAGAAAAATACGGACATTTTAAAAAATCCAGACACAATCTACCCAGACCAGATATTGGTAATTCCTAATCTGTAAAAAGTTATTATTTTAAACAGATAATATTAATCAATGATTTTAATTGGTAATTGACTGTAATTTTGAGTTTACTAGTGCCAATACCTTTTCAAATTGTTCATCTAAACTCATATTTGAATTGTCAATTTCAATGGCATCATTGACTTTAAAAAGTGGTGAATCTTTTCGTGTAGAATCAAGATGATCTCGAGACGTGATATTGTCAAGTACAGCTTCATAGGTTACCTCTATTCCTGACCTTTTCAGTTCTTCAAATCGACGCTGCGCGCGCTTGTCTGCTGAAGCAGTCATAAAAAGCTTAAGCTCTGCATCTGGAAAAACCACAGAACCAATATCTCGACCATCCATTACTATACCTTTAGCCTTCCCCATATGTTGCTGAAGGGCCACCAGTTGTTGTCGTACTTCTGGCACTGTTGCAACTGTACTGACCGTATTTGAAACCTCCATAGATCTAATGGCAGTGTTGACATTTACTCCATTTAAATAAATTTCGGAAGCTTTTAAAGATTCATTATATCGAAAAGCAAGATTTATACGGGGCAAATGATCGATAAGTGTTGCTTTGTCAAGTACTTTGACCGCTATTAACTTATGCTCTAATACATACAACGCTACTGCGCGGTACATCGCTCCGGAGTCTACATAAACATACTGGAGTTTTTGAGCGAGTTGTTTGGCAAGAGTACTTTTTCCTGTCGAAGAAAATCCGTCTATGGCAATTGTTATTTTTTTCACTATTGTAAATTTATTTGAAGTCCTATAAAATTTGTGTTTGCCGCAGATGAGTAGCGTGCATGTGTATAACTAAATCTGATTTTATTAAATTTCAAACCTATCCCAAAAGAAAGTCCTGAAAAATTACGTTGTTCTAAAATTTTTAGTTCAGCAGCTCTTCTAAAACTGTAGCCCAATCTCAAATTAAATCCGTTTTCAGGAAACAATTCTAAGCCCACAATAGTATGCCTTGCTAAATTACTTAAAAACCCAATTTCTTCTTCGGTTTGATTTCCATTCAAATCTGTTGTACCTCGAGCTGGATTTGCAACAGCTATGGGCCACTGTTGTAAGTTTTCAAATGTTAAATGCCAGCGTATAGGGACATTTTCAAGAGTTTGAGAAAACCCAAGGTCAATTTCTAGTGGTAACGATTCATTCACTCCTGCATAGGTTGTTAGTTGAGTACCAAAATTACGAATTACTAGTGCAGCATTAAAATCCAAATATTCATTAATATATATAAGGCCAAAATCCGCAGCAATTCCTAAAGAGTTGTACTGTTCTAATTTAGAGGATATAAATTTGAGATTAGTCCCTATATAAAAATCGGTATATCCAATTTGTGTAGCGTAACCAAAAGATAAAGCCGCTTCACTTCCTGTAAATGTTCCTGTACTTAGACCATTTTCGTCATAGCCATCAAAACTCCCATAATTCACATAAGTCATTCCCAAGTGAAACGTTTGGACTCTTCGATCCCAAGTATACGCATAAGCAGCTGTACCGTACTTGATATCTCCTAAATAACTAGAATAATTTAGTGCCAATTGATTATCCATATCTGCATTAATAGTCGCTGGGTTATAGAGCGCTTGTGTAACGTCATAATCAACATTGGTAAGGACTTTTCCTCCTAAAGCAGCTTGTCTCGGTGAGGATATTAAGTTTAAAAATTGATAGGTAGATTCGCCCCCAAGTTGAGCGTGCATAACACCACTACCCCAAAGAACAAATAAAAACGTAACCAATAATCTCATCCGCATGTAAAAGTAAATAAATCAATTCTAAAACGAATATTAGAAGCGTTTATTTTGAGTGTACCCCAAATATCTTTAAATTAGAGTGTTTTTGCGTTTTTTACTTTTTGGTTTGTAATAGCGATATCAATGACCTCACTCATCTCAGAAACAAAATGAAACGTTAGCCCTTTTAAGTAAGATTGCTTAATGTCCTCAATATCACTTTTGTTTTCCTTTGATAGAATGATGTCTTTAATTTTTGCGCGTTTAGCAGCCAAAATTTTCTCCTTAATTCCACCTACTGGTAACACTTTTCCTCTCAATGTGATTTCTCCAGTCATTGCTAAATTTTTCTTTATTTTCCTTTGAGTAAACAAAGACACCAAAGAGGTTAACATTGTAATTCCTGCACTTGGACCATCTTTAGGAGTGGCACCCTCAGGGACATGGATATGCACGTTATAAGTGTCAAATATTTCTGGTTTTAAATCATATAAATCTGCATTTGCTTTAATGTATTCCATGGCAATCGTTGCGGACTCTTTCATGACTTTCCCTAAGTTTCCAGTGATGTTTAAATTCCCCTTTCCTTTAGATAAGATAGATTCAATAAATAAAATATCGCCTCCAACTCGTGTCCATGCTAAGCCAGTAACAACTCCTGCAACGTCGTTGTTTTCATATTTATCGCGTTCAAGTTTTGGGCTACCAAGCACTTCAACAATAGCATCGTTAGAAACTTTAACATCGTAAGCTTCTTCCATCGCAATATTTTTTGCAGCGTAACGCACCATTTTAGCGATTTGTTTTTCAAGACCACGAACCCCAGATTCTCTAGTATAGCCTTCAACAATTTTTTCTAATTGTGGTTGTGCAATTTTTAAATCGGAAGATTTCATTCCATGTTCAAAAATTTGTTTAGGCAACAAGTATTTTTTTCCTATTTGAACTTTTTCTTCAATAGTATACCCACTTACATTAATGATTTCCATACGATCTAAAAGTGCAGGTTGAATGGTATTAAGACTATTAGACGTCGCTACAAACATGACTTTTGAAAGGTCATACCCCATTTCCAAAAAGTTGTCATAGAACTCTGAGTTTTGTTCAGGATCTAAAACTTCTAGCATGGCAGACGATGGATCACCTTGATTTGAACTTGAAAGTTTATCAATTTCATCTAATACAAACACGGGATTGGACGTCCCCGCCTTTTTTAAACTTTGTAAAATTCGACCTGGCATCGCCCCAATATATGTTTTTCTATGTCCTCTAATTTCAGCTTCATCTCTCAATCCTCCTAAAGAAATTCGGACATACTCTCTTCCTAAAGCTTCTGCTATGGATTTTCCTAAAGATGTTTTACCTACTCCAGGAGGACCATATAAACACAAAATCGGCGACTTCATGTCTTTTCTAAGTTTCAAAACTGCCAGATATTCGATAATTCTGCGTTTGACTTCTTCCAATCCAAAATGATCACGATCCAATATTTTTTGAGCACGCTTCAGGTCAAAATTATCTTTGCTAAAAGAATCCCATGGTAAATCTAAAAAAAGATCTAAATAGTTACGTTGAATAGAATACTCTGCAACTTGTGGATTCATCCGTTGAAGCTTACCAATCTCTTTATTAAAATGAGCCTCTACTTTATCATTCCATGTCTTTTTAACAGCTCGAGATTTCATCTCCTCAATTTCTTCTTCATAACTAACCCCACCCAATTCTTCTTGAATGGTTTTGATTTGCTGTTGTAAGAAATATTCGCGCTGCTGTTGATTCATGTCGCTTTGCACTTTGGACTGAATATCGTTTTTAAGCTCTAAGCGTTGGAATTCAACATTCATATGCTTCAGCGTTAGTAATGCACGTTCTTGAAGGTCGTGAACTTCCAATAACTTCTGCTTTTCAACTACAGAGAGGTTCATGTTAGAAGATACAAAATTGATTAAAAATGAACTGCTTTCAATGTTTTTAATTGCAAATGAAGCTTCACTAGGAATTGTAGGACTCTGCTTTATGATTTGAAGAGAAAGGTCCTTAATCGATTCAATTATGGCAGGAAACTCAGTACCACTTGAGGGGCTAATTTCAGGAACATCTTGAATTTTGGCAACCATATAAGGAGTTTCCGAAACCATTTCAGAAATTTGAAAGCGTTTTTTACCTTGAATGATAACTGTTGTATTTCCATCAGGCATTTTAAGTACCTTTAAAATACGAGCTACTGTTCCTGTAGAATAAATATCATCAAAGGTAGGGTCTTCTACTGTTTCATCTTTTTGAGACACCACTCCAATAATTTTAGAACCCGAATTTGCAGCATTAATGAGCTGAATTGATTTGTCTCGCCCAGCCGTAATTGGAATGACCACTCCAGGGAATAAAACAGTATTTCTTAGCGAGAGAATCGGTACTGTTTCTGGAAGAGATTCATTTTTTATTGCTTCTTCATCCTCGGTAGTCATTAAAGGAATTAACTCTGAATTTTCGTCAAAGTCTTGTAATGACAAACTGTCAAGCATT
>JABAYZ010000297.1 GCA_018608735.1 Flavobacteriaceae bacterium
AGTACACTAGAAAAACGGTGCATATTTCTAGCAGGGTCTTTGTATTCCCCATCATTAAATGCTTCTGTACTAAGGGAGTTAATAAAGGTGTTAAATCCTTCATCCATCCAAGCGTGTAAACGCTCATTTGATCCAACAATCATTGGAAACCAAATATGTCCAAATTCATGATCGGTTACGCCCCATAAAGATGCGTTTTTTGATTCGTAACTACAAAACACAATTCCTGGATATTCCATACCGCCTTCGTTTCCAGCAACATTAATGGCGGCAGGGTAAGGATATTCTAACCATTTTTTGGAGTAATGTTCGATAGACGCTTTAGTATACTCTGTAGAACGGGTCCAAGCATCTTGACCTACACTTTCAACTGGGTAGGCAGACATGGCTATTGATTTTTTTCCGCTCGGTAAGTTGATTCGTGCGGCATCTAAAATAAATGCTGCAGACGAAGCCCAAGCGACATCTCTTGAGTTTTCAATTCTAAATTTCCACGTTAATGTAGAAGTAGCTGTTGGTCGTGAACTTGCTTGAGTGACTTCTGCTTCTGATCGAATCATCACAGTGGCATCACTTGCTTCTGCACGTTTCAATCTGTTTTGTTGTTCAGCAGTATAGACTTCAGAAGGGTTTAAAAGTGCCCCTGAACATACCACAAGATGACTTGCAGGTACGGTGATGTTGACGTCAAAAGTTCCGTATTCTAAATAGAATTCCCCAGCGCCTAGATAAGGGAGCGTATTCCATCCACTAATATCGTCATAAACACACATTCTAGGATACCACTGTGCGAGAGTAAAAACCCGACCGTTTTTAGTTTCTAGAACGCCCATTCGATCCGAGCCATAATCTGGAGAAATAAACGAAAAATCAATTTTTATTCCAATAGTATCGCCATTGGCTTCTAGCGCCTTAGGAAGGTTTATTTTCATACGTGTGTCTACAATTGAGTAGCTCGCGTTAACTTCTGTAGATCGACGTCCTTTTTTGTAAATAAGTTTAACGGTGTTGATGCCATATCCGCCATCAATATCTTGACCTTTGGCGCCATTACGACTTCCCTGTAAAGGAATAATAGCATTTCCACGGGAGTCTTTTTTAAATAAATTTTGATCCAATTGCAGCCATAAAAATTCAAGTGTATCTGGACTGTTGTTTGTATAAGTGATGATTTCAGATCCCGAAATTTCTTTAGTTGTTTCGTTTAAGTTAACGTCTATGGTGTAGTTGGCACTATTTTGCCAATAGGCATGTCCTGGCTTTCCACTTGCGGATCGTGTAGCGGTCCCGTTTTTGGTGTAAAAATCGTGACCAAAGGCCGCATTGTAATTGTAGTTAGAAGTCTCTTTTTCTTGAGAAAAAAGGGACGCAGACAAGAAAAATAGACCACAAAATAAAATAGAAATATACTTATTCATAGTAAATAAAATTTGAGTTATTAGTTTGTGAAAATAAGATAATTTGCAAGGGATTAATTAAAAATTTTGTTAAAAGCGTTAATAGATTAAAATCCTATGGATTTATTGTCCCATAGTATAGAGATGAAAATGCCTAAATATACAATAGCGATTGCAAATTTGATAAAAGTAGAGGTCAAGAATCCTATTAAACTTCCAAAAGCAGCTTTAAGGGCTGTTTTAAAATCGGCCTTATTTAGTAATTCCCCAACTAAAGCTCCTACAAAAGGCCCAATAATAATGCCACCAGGAATAGGAGACAGTAAGCCAATAATAAGTCCAACACTAGTCCCAATCATTCCAGCTCTTGTACCTCCAAATTTTTTAGTGCCAATGGCCGGGATAATGTAATCTAAAACCCATATTAAAATAGCGATGATAAGTGTTACTATCAGGGTTGTTGTGCTGACGTCTATTTCGGGCATGAAGTACAAAACCAAGAGCCCTAGCCAACTTGTAAAGGGGCCTGGTAAAACGGGTAAAAAGCTACCAACGATTCCTAGAACCATTAAAGAGGCAGCAAGTATAATTAAGAGAATATCCATGTTTTTTTATATAAGACTTTAAGGCTGTCACAATGTTACAAAATTTAACAGTTTGTTAAAAGAATTTAAAAGTCCTTTTGTACACAAAAGACTATTTTTGTGGCAAATATCAAGATATGGAATCCCTTAAAGAACTAATTGAGTTATTAACGCTCGAAAAAATCAACGATAACACTTATATTGGTAAAAACTATAAAGCGCCTTGGGGACGTGTTTTTGGAGGTCAAGTGTTAGCACAGTCTCTACATGCAGCCTATCAAACTGTTCCCGAAGATCGCATTGCCCATTCCATGCATGCCTATTTTATTTTAGGGGGTCATATTGATGTTCCTGTAAAGTATGAAGTTGATATTATTAGAGATGGCGGTAGTTTTACTACCCGCCGAGTTGTTGCGTTTCAAAATGAAAAAGCAATATTTAATATGTCTGCATCATTTCAGTTAAAACAAGAAGGCGTTGATCATCAAATTTCGATGCCCAACGTACTTCCTCCTGATGAATTGATGGATAGCCACAACCAAATTGAGCAATTCAAGGATGTCATTCCAGATACCTATAAACGCTACAAGTCCTTTTTGCCAAAAATATTTGAGTTCAAGCCCGTTGATAATATGCTTGCTAAGTTGGTTAAAAACAGTCCACCATTTGACAATATTTGGTTTAAGACCTGTGAAAAGCTAGCCTCAAATATTCCGCTTCAACACCAGTTATTGGCCTATGCTTCTGACTATAATATTTTGCGTCCTGCATCAATGCCACATCGCGAATTCTTGAATTCAAAAGAGGTGTTTTATACAAGTTTAGATCACGCTTTGTGGTTTCATCGCGATTTCGACATTAGCGAATGGCTTCTATATGCTATTGATAGCCCTAGTGCTTCAAATTCTAGAGGCTTTTCTAGAGGAAGTATATTTGATGCCAAAGGCAATTTGATTGCTTCAGTTGCTCAAGAAGGTTTGATGCGTGTTTTAGATCAAGGGTCTAAAGTTGGAACTATTTAAACTATAGTTTGAAGCTGTTTTGGAATGGTAAATTTTGATTGATGTAAACAGGTATTATGCTTTACAATAATTCAGGTGTACCCTATAATTCGGATTTTTTAATAGTTTTTTTGTGACTTAGAGTATAAATCTTAAACAATTACCATAAAAAATGGGATTAAAAAAACAAGTTTTAAGAGGCCCAAAGAATTATCTAATTTTTATTTGGTCATATTTAAAATTTAAAAAAGACCATTCATTTCTTTTTTAAACTTTTCAAAATCAACTTCTTCGGATACAAGTTTTAAGGCCTCAAGAACGACTTTCGAAACGGTTTTAGTATCAAATCCCAAGCCGATAGCTATTTTGGTCATCAGATGCACTTGGGGTTCATCTTTGATTTGATCTGCGTAAACCATTCGCGCCAAATCATACAGCCGCTCAATACGTCGCTGAAAAGATACAGGGGGGTTGATAGGGTGAGATTTGTAGTCTTTTAAAATACTAGCATAGGTTTCTTTTGAAATGGCTAAGTTTTGTGCTAGTCGATCTAGAAACGCTTTTTCATCATCTGAAATGATGCCGTCTTCCATAGCTATATGAACAATCGCTGCAAAATGGTCTTGATTTCGTGTGGTGAATCCACTATTGAATAAATCTGAAAAGGACATGTTTTATAAATTTAGGTATACAAACCTACATTTTTTTTTTGAATTCTATATTTAATTTTTAAAAGTATTATCGCTCAATAACAATTAAAATCAAAGACTATTATTATATCTTTACAAAAAATTTTTAGTTGAGTAAAACCATACTATCTCAAGCATTTCAACAGGCTTTGATTCATCAAAATCTGTGTCTTTCTATATCCAAACCCCAAGAAAAAACACATTTAAAAGGCGCACTAGGCTCATCATTATCCTTCACTATTGCCAATGCCTTTAAAGCCACCAACCTTCCTTTTTTGCTGATTTTTGACACCAAAGAAGAAGCCGCATATTACTTGAATGATTTGGAAGTATTGCTAGACGATAAAGAGGTTTTGTTTTATCCAGGAAGCTATCGCAGACCTTATCAAATTGAAGAAACTGACAATGCCAATGTATTGCTCAGAGCTGAGGTTTTAAGCCGTATTAACTCTCAAAAAAAGCCTGCCCTTATTGTTACCTATCCCGAAGCGCTTTTTGAAAAAGTACTCTCGAGAAAAGAACTTGAAAAATCGACATTTAAAGTCGTTGTTGGCCAAGAACTCAATCTAGATTTTTTTAATGAGGTCCTTTTTGAATATCAGTTTTCACGAGTTGATTTTGTCACAGAACCTGGTGAATTTTCTGTGCGTGGAGGTATCGTAGATGTATTTTCATTTTCGAATGACGAACCCTATCGAATTGAATTTTTTGGAGATGAGGTCGATAGTATTCGTACGTTTGATATTGAATCTCAACTTTCTATAAAACCAATTAAAAAGCTTCAAATAATCCCTAACATTGAGTATAAGCTGCGAAATGAAACCCGTCAAGGATTTTTAGAGTATATACCCTCCAATACAGTTATATTTTCTAAAAATATCCCTGCATTTTTTGCAGCTACCGATACCCTTCAAGAAAAAGCAACTGAGGCGTATAATGAATTGTCTGAAACCCTTAAGCACAGCAAACCCGAAGATTTGTTTTGTACCTCAGCGAATTTTAAATCTCAGTTGTTAGACTTCCCTGTAGTCGAATTTGGAAGCACTGCTGTTTTAGCCCCTAAAAAAGAACAACAATTAGAAGCTCAAGTTAGTCCTCAACCCTCATTTAATAAACAGTTTAATCTCATCATAGAAGATTTAAATACCC